>JAQUYZ010000384.1 GCA_028691625.1 Eubacteriales bacterium | reverse complement strand
CGGATTGGACAGGTGCCAAAGATATGCTTCCTGATGCGGCGTCACATGCTCTTCCGAATAATACTTCAGCTCTAATTGCTCCATATATACAAAATCATTCCATGTTTTTTCTATTTTAATGTTCATTTTCCGCCTCTTTTCATATGATATTCAATATTCATGTTATCTATCTCATATGTTACCTATATCTTATTTTGACATTTGAACTGTTCCAATTTAAATATGATATTGATTGCCGGCAGCTTATCTCATCACGAGTTTTCCTAAAATGGCAAACTGTTTGGTTAAAAATTCCTCGGATATGCCGATTATTTTAGATGACAGCTTCAGTCCCTCCAGGAAGATTACAATGTGTTCCGCAAGCATCATGGCTTCTCCTTCAAGGAACTCGCCTCTTTCCTGACCATAACCGATCAGCTTTGCAAAGATTTTTACAGTCGCATAAAACCGCTCCTCCAAATATTCCTTTTGGCCGGGATAGGCCACTGAGAACTCATACACGGCAACCTCGATGCGATTTTTATTATAAGCGATGTCGTTTTTCTGCAGCTGGAAAAATCCCTCCAGGAGTTTCTTTGCCGACAGTCCCAAAGCAATTGCCTGATTGATACTTTCCTCCGCATCGTTTTTGTCTCTCTCCAGCACTTCAATGAAAACCTCTCTCGTGGAGCCGAAATGGCGATAAAGTCCGCCGCGGCTCAATTTGCAGGCATCGCAGATATCCTTCATGGTCACTGCAGTGAAGCCTTTCTGCGAGAATAAACCTGCAGCGGTATTCACGATATATCGTTTTGTTTTGATTCCTTTCTCCGCCATTTTCTTATTCCTTTCTTGCGACACTAATGTCTCTTTAGCAAAATTATATGACGTCAGTCTCACGCAGTCAATAGAAAATGTTTCGGAAGTGAGTAAAATAGCCGACGCTTGACTTATTCATCCTATATATGTTATAAATATCATATTGTTAATGTATGCTATGTTATGTATTAAAATGTTCAATTTAGTGCGCAGATCGAATTACGCACCTTGAATGAAGGAGAAGACGATGACAATTCACTATGCGATTTTGGGATTATTAAGCTGGAGACCGTCCAGCGGTTACGAATTAAAAAAAGTATTTGAAGATTCTCCCTATCTGTATTGGTCTGGAAACAACAATCAGATTTATAAATCTCTGCTGCAGCTTCAAAAGGAAGGACTGATCCAATATGAGACCATCCATCAGGATGGGGCTCCTTCAAAGAAGATCTATTCTGTTACAAAAGAGGGGATGTCAGAGCTGAAGGAATGGATCACTGCCGCGAAGGAAGCGCCTGAGTTCAAAAAACCGTTTCTGATCCAATTGGCATGGGCAGATTTACTCACCAAGGAAGAGCTGGCCGCTCTTCTGACTAAATATGAAAAGCAGATCGAAGAGCAGCTGATCCATCAAAAGGAAAAGTATGACCGTGAAAAGGACTGGCCGAACCGCTCACAGCGAGAGACTTTTTTATGGAACATGATATCTGTGAATTTAATGTCAACCTACCAAAGCGAACTGGCCTGGGTCCGCAAGGTCCGTCAGCAGCTGGCAAGGATTGAAGAGTAGCGCCTCCACCCTTTTCCAGATATTGAACGTATTCCGCCGCTTTCCGTTGTGGTATACTGACACCAAAATCAACATATCTGGACAAAAGGACAAAAATATGAACAACATGAAAGCATCTCTTGCTGTTGCCCTTTCTCTGGTTCTGGTTATCATCCTGGCAATGAACGGTTCAACCTTTGCGGCAATCGAAGAACGAGCCTCTTACATACTTACAGCAGCCTCCTACCAGTTTTCAGGGAAAGCGGAAAACACAAAACAAAAACTAGATACTGCCGGAAGCACTATTCCGACAAATAAAACCGACGATACGGCGCAAAAAAGATTGGTCGGATATTATGCCGCATGGGCTTCCTATACAGACTTCACTCCGGATCGGATCGACGCTTCGAAGCTCACTCACATCAATTACGCTTTTGCGAACATCGGAAGTGACTTGAAAATCACTATGGGCTATCCCGAACGAGATTCGAATAATTTCAAACGATTGAACCAACTGAAAAAGGATAACCCTGCTTTGAAAACACTGATTTCCATCGGCGGCTGGACGTGGTCCGGCAGATTTTCCGATGCGGCGCTTACAGATACTTCCCGGGCCGCATTTGCCGACAGTTGTGTCGCTTTTATGAAAAAACATGGTTTTGACGGGGTTGACATCGATTGGGAGTACCCTGTCAGCGGCGGCCTTTCCGGCAACAGCAAGCGCTCTGCCGACAAACGCAACTTCACTCTGCTGCTGCAGGTACTCAGAGAAAAACTGGATGCACAGGGCTCTGCCGATCAGAAGCATTATCTTCTGACCATAGCGGCGGGAGCCGGAAGCTCCTATCTTGATCATATCGAACTCTCTGCAATCCAGCCTTATCTTGATTATGTTACCCTCATGACCTATGACATCCACGGGACATGGGATACTTACACGGATCATCACGCACCGCTCTATGCCGGCACCGGCCCTTCCCCCCAGTACAAAGCCAGTGTGGATTCCAGTATCCGCGCATGGGAGAAGGCATCTTTCCCCAAAGACAAGCTGGTAATGGGAATCCCGTTTTACGGATATCTTTACTCAAATGTGACAAACATCAATTACGGTCTTCGCCAAACCTTTCATGGGGCCAATTCCATCAGTTATCAGCAGATTGAGAGGACTTATCTGCGCAAAGCCGGCTATCGGCGGTACTTTGACCAGCAGTCAAAAGTTCCGTGGCTGTTCAACGGCAGCAGTTTCATATCCTATGAAGATCCGGAATCCATTGAAAGCAAA
>JAQUYZ010000383.1 GCA_028691625.1 Eubacteriales bacterium | reverse complement strand
GACAGCGAACGAAATGGTAGCAGCGTAGGAAAATGTAAAAATTCACCGACATCTAGGTAGAGTAGGAATATAGACTACACAAACATGACTGGTAATGAATGGTGGGCAATTAAACTTGCAATCTTCGGCCGCAAGGTGCGTTCGATATATCATGTTTACAGTTAACTGATAACATGATATAATATTGCGCATACGAGCGCATCTTTCAGGCAGAATCACCTATTTTAAGTTTAAAGGAGATCATTAACATGGCAGAAGAAATGCTGTTAACAAAAGAAGGATATGACAAAATAGTAGCAGAGCACGAAGAACTGGTTACGGTAAGAAGGAAGGAAGTTGCCGAAAGAATCAAGGAGGCAATCTCTTATGGGGATATCTCTGAAAACTCTGAATATGACTCAGCCAAAAATGAGCAGGCCGAGCTGGAGGAGAGAATCAATAAGCTAGAGAATATGTTGCGCAAAGCAAAAATCATAGATGAATCGTCCATGTCCAGTGATCACGTGGGAATCGGCCTCAAGGTAAAGGTGAAGGAGCTTGAAACAAATGAGATCATGGATTTTGCCATTGTCGGATCGACGGAAGCAGACCCGTTTGAAGGAAAGATTTCAAACGAATCTTTAGTCGGAGCCGCCCTTCTCGGCAAAATGGTGAACGAGATTGCAGAGGTACAGGTACCTGACGGGGTCGTTCGCTACAAGGTAATAGAAATTTCGAAGTAGAAAAATCTGCTGACGAATTAGCAGGGTAGGAACGGCTTGCACAGATATGATATAGAGGAAAGAGGAATGATTATGAGCACAGAAGACAACAGCCGGCTGCAGGCAAAGCATGAAGAGGAAACAGAAGTTGAGATTTCGGAAGAGAGTTTGAACGAACTCAGACTCGTTCGGCGTGAAAAGCTCAAAAAACTGCAGGAGATGGGCAGAAACCCGTTCCTGGTTGAGACTTGGGATGTGAAAAATTTCAGCAAGGATATCAAGGATCACTTTGATGAAATGGAAGGCAAGGAAGTAACCTGTGCCGGAAGAATCATGGCCAAACGTCAGATGGGGAAGGCTTCCTTTATTGATATACAGGATAAACAGAACAGAATTCAGTGTTACGTCAGACAGGATGCGATCACACCCGAGGAGTACGAAGTATTCATTACGTATGATATCGGTGATATCGTCGGCGTCGTTGGAGAAGTCTTCAAAACAAAGCACGGGGAGATCTCCATCAAGGTGCAAGAAATCAAGCTTTTGTCAAAATCTCTTCAGATCCTGCCGAATAAATTTCATGGTTTGAAGGATCAGGACATTCGATACAGACAGAGGTATGTGGATCTGATCATGAATCCGGAGGTACGGAATACATTTGTACTGCGCTCCAAGATCATTCACGCCATCAAAGATGTATTGGAAAATGAGTATGGTTACCTGGAAGTGGATACACCGGTTTTAACTACCATCGCGGGCGGCGCCAACGCCAGACCCTTTGACACCCATCACAACACCCTTGATCTGGATATGAAGCTGCGGATTTCTAACGAATTATTCTTAAAGAGGTTGATCGTAGGCGGCCTGGATCGAGTTTATGAAATGGGCAAAATGTTCAGAAACGAAGGAATGGACAGAAATCACAACCCTGAATTTACATCGATGGAATGCTATATGGCCTATGGAGACATGGACGACATGATAGAGGTTACGGAGCAAGTGGTTTCAAAGGCGGCTTTAGCCGCTACCGGAAGTATGGTCATCGAATATCAGGGAAAAACATTCGACCTGACTCCGCCATGGAGAAGACTGGACATGGCGGATGCCATCAAGGAGATTACCGGAGTGGATTTTTCCGCCATCACAACCGACGAAGAGGCGAGAGCAGCGGCGATTAAACAGGGTATGGATAAGGAGGATGTGGAGAATCAGACGAGAGGCAAGATTTTAGCAGAAATGTTTGAGATATATTGCGAGGATGTGCCGGGTTATCTGGACGGTCCTGTCTTTATTACCGGGCATCCGGTTGAGGTTTCTCCTCTTGCCAAGAGAGACCCTGTTGACCCGAGAATCACCAGAAGATTTGAAGCATATATTAACGGCTGGGAAATTGCCAATGCATTTTCCGAACTGAACGACCCGATCGATCAATATGAAAGATTTAAGGAACAGCAGGCACAGCTTGATGACGGAACGGATGAAGAGGCGCATCCCATGGATGAGGATTTTGTTAACGCGCTGGAGGTGGGACTGCCTCCAACAGGAGGACTGGGCATCGGCATTGACCGCGTGATCATGCTGATTACAAATGCGCCGTCTATCAGAGACATTATTTTATTCCCAACCATGAAACCACTCTAAAAAATAGAAATGAATTGGGAAAGTTTGCTTCGGCAAACTTTCTTTTTCGAATCATCGCTTATATGAAGGAGATTGAAGATGAAGGATATTCAGTTGAGACAGATCTATGTCAACAGCTCGCAGTATGCCGGCAAGGAGGTTGTCGTCAGGGGCTGGATCAGAACAAACAGAAGCTCCAACAAGTTCGGCTTTGTTGAGATCAATGACGGCAGCTACTTTAAATCGGTCCAGGTTGTCTATGAAGAGGAAAACATCGGGAACTATGAACAGATTGCCAAGGCACCCATTTCCGCTGCGCTTTGTGTTGTCGGTGAGCTTGTCCTGACACCGGACGCCAAGCAGCCCTTTGAAATCAAGGCGAAGGAAGTGATTGTAGAGGCAGATTCCGACGCGGATTATCCGCTTCAGAAGAAACGCCACAGCCTGGAATTCCTGAGGGAGATTGCTCACCTTAGGCCGAGAAGCAACACCTTCTCCGCCGTTTTTCGTGTGAGGTCTCTGGTGGCT
>JAQUYZ010000382.1 GCA_028691625.1 Eubacteriales bacterium | reverse complement strand
AAATTATCCAGGTCTTAAGAGTCACCCTCAGTATGAACTGATGAAATCGCAGCAGCGTGGAAATTGTGGATTGTTAAGCTTTGAGATAGATGGGACTGTGGAGCAGGCAAAGAAATTAGCACAGTCTCTTCACATTTTTCATATCGGTGTTTCGTGGGGTGGCTTTGAGAGCCTGGTTGAGATGCCGTACGCAAGAAAAAATGAAGAAGAGGCAAAAAGCCTGGGAGGGACACCAAAGATTATCAGAATTCATTGTGGTTTGGAAGGTGCGGAGAATCAAATTTCTGATTTGAAGAATGCACTTTTACAAATATAAAAAAAGGAGGAATAAGAATGAGGAAAATGAGGAAAGCAGTTGGATTGATCTTAAGCACGGCAATGTGTGCTTCACTGTTGCCGGGAGCAGCAAGCGTTGCATTTGCGAATGAAGAAAAGATTACTATTACAGTGGTTGAATCTCTGACGAGTGCAGAAAGAACGGCACTTCTTCGTGGGATTGCAGACAAGTATGAAGAAGAACATCCAAACATTACTATTGAAATTGTTTCCCCTCCACTTGAAAATGCGGATGCAAAGATTACTCAGATGCTTATGAATGGATCAGGATGTGATATTGTTGAATCCCGTGATCTTACTATTCAACAGTATATTAACAATGAATGGATTTCTCCATTAGATTCTTATCTTGAGAACTGGGAGGAGAAAGATACTCTTACAGATGCGGCTAATCGTGCCATTCACAATGCTGGTGGAGCGGCTTATGTGATGCCTTATGGTTTTCTTTGGAGAGGTCTCTATTTAAGAGCTGATTGGTTTAAAGACGCAGGAATTGAGACTCCTTCTACATGGCAGGAAATTTATGATGCCGGCGTCACTATTCAGGATCCGGAAACTAATAAATATGGATTTGCCTTTCGGGGGTCGACACTTGGATATATGTATGCTGACACGGTAATGTGGAGTTACCTTGGGACGGATAAACTTGCAAGTACAGATGCAGGCTATTTTCTGAAAGATGGAAACGGTGCTACAATTTTTACTTTGGATGAAACCAAAGATGCTCTTGACTTTTATAAGTCATTGTTTACAGACTGTTCACCTTCTGATTCCATCGCATGGGGATTTTCCGAAATGGTTCAGGGATTTATTGGGGGAACAACAGCTATGCTGATTCAGGATCCGGAAGTTATTTCGTCTTGTGAAGCAGACATGGCAGATGATGAATGGGCGTTAGTTCCGTTCCCAACCGGACCGTCTGGAGAAGCAGTATATCCCAACGGATACAGCGGATGGAGCATGACATCTTTTACTGAACATCCGGATGAAGCAGCTGATTTTATTCTTTATCTTTCTAATGAAGAGAATAATACATATTTCTGTAGAAATTATGCAACCATTCCGATCCACTCAAATGCTCCTGAGATAGACAGTTATTTTGAAGAAGGACGTTTTTCTATCTACATGGATATGGCAAATGACGGTGAAACGTATCGGACTTGTTCGGCACCAATGATGTATAATGCGTTTGCTGCATATAAAGCGGAAGTTGATACTATTTATCAGCAATGGCTGACAGATGAGATAACAACGGAGGAGCTAACCGGATGGCTTGATGATTATTGGACAACAGCGTACGAAGAGGAAGGGCAATTGTTCTAACCAGTAATTAAAACAATCGGATTTTAGGAGGGAGGAGATGTTACTCCTCCCTCCTAAAAATTTAGAGAGGAGAAAAGACATGAAAGTTAGAAATTCTTTAGGAAGGAGAAGAAGACTGTTTTGCTTCTTTATGGTTCTTCCCGCAGTACTTCTTCCTTTGATCTTCACTTATTATCCGATGATTAGAGGAAGCATGATGGCATTTCAGAGCTATAATTTGATGAATGTCTCAAATATAAAATGGATAGGCTTCGATAATTTCGCAAAGCTATTCAAAAGCGGTATAGGGACCTCTTTTTATACAATTCTTGGAAACACAGCAAAATGGGTTATTATTTCGCTTTTCTTTCAATTTGTAATTGGTTTTGCCATAGCCCTGCTGCTGAAAAAGAAATTTCGCGGTTCTGGTGTTTATCAGGGACTTATCTTTTTCCCTTGGGCAGTTTCTGGTTTTGTTATTGGCATCATGTGGAGATGGATGTTTAATGGAACATCAGGAGTGATCAACGATATTTTATTAAGGTTAGGTTTTATTAAAGAAGCGGTCGGCTGGCTTGCCAGTAAGGATACGGCGCTGCTTTCCTGTATTGTAGCAAACATATGGTATGGTATTCCTTTTTTTACCATTATGATTACTGCTGCTTTAAGGGGAGTATCGGAAGATCTTTATGAAGCGGCAGGTGTGGACGGTGCAAATGCTTTTCAAAAGTTTTTTCATATTACAATTCCTGCTGTGCGTTCGGTCTTATTTCTAACCGTGCTGCTTCGCTGTATTTGGATCTTTAATTTCCCGGATTTAATTTATTCCATGACCTCGGGTGGACCGGCCGGTTCTTCGCACATAGTTACCTCATATATGATGCAGCTGGTGCAGAGCCTGGATTATGGATTAGCATCTGCGGTAGGAGTTCTTTCAATCCTATTTCTGATGATTTTTGCATCTATCTATTTGGTGGTTACAAGCAAGTTGAATACGGAGGATTAAGTAGATGAAAAATAAGCAGAAGCAATTGGTTCTTAAAATGTTAAGAATAATCATACTTGCCATCTTTTTGATCCTTGTCATGTTTCCTTTTGTTTGGATGCTATTGACTTCACTAAAAGGATCACAGGGTGAAATTTACGCTTTTCCGGTACAATATCTTCCCGAAAAAATTAGCTTTGCAAACTATACAGAAATATTATGGAAAGGTA
>JAQUYZ010000381.1 GCA_028691625.1 Eubacteriales bacterium | reverse complement strand
CCTTCCGGAAACACTTTATTCCGGAGGTCTGTTACCTCATCAGGAGAGCAAACATAATACACTCCCTGTGCTATGAACTCATTGATAATTTCGGCATATCTGCTTTCCGGGCATATAATGGCCTGCTCGCAGGTGCAAAGCACACCATTGTCATAAATCCTGCCCCTGATAATCTTCGGTACAGCATCCTTGATATCAGCATCCTGATCGATCAGACACTGGTTATTTCCGGCCCCTACTCCAAAAGCCGGCTTACCGCTGCTATACGCTACCTTCACCATGCCGGGTCCACCCGTCGAAATACAGACATCCGTCATTTTCATTACCAAATTTGAAATATCAAGGGTTGGTTCCGGTATAACCTGAACCAGATTCTCGGGCGCCCCCAGCTCTTTCAAATATTTGTTGATATATTCTACTGTTTTCACACCGCATTCTTTTCCGCTCGGATGTGGACATATTACAATCGCATTTCTGCCCTTTAATGCGATCATGGCGTTGTGCATCGGTGTCATAACCGGATTTGTAACCGGTGTAACCGCTCCAATAATGCCGATCGGTTTGCCGACTTCAACAATTCCTTCCTCCTCAAAATACTGAAGCACGCCAACACTCTTTTTCCCTTTGAGATGGTTCCATACCGCCATGGCCTTTCCCTTATTTTTCAGCACCTTGTCTTCATAGTTTCCCATTCCCGTCTCGTCCACTGCCATGCGGGCAAGCTCTTCTCCATTGTCATAGACTGCTTTTCCGACAGCCCGGACCACAAGGTCGACCTGATCCTGCGTATAGGCCTCAAATACCTTCTGAGCCACTCTGCTTTTTTCAATGATTTCCGATACGTATTCCATCATGTCCATATTCCACATCTCCTTTTATGCTTGTTTGAAATTGCATCGGCTGCGGCGAATGGATCACTCCATTCGTCACAGCCTGTAAGCATTCTATTTAAAATGTTTTGCGTATACGATCGCCATGGATTCATCCAGTATCTCGAGAGCCTTTCTCACATGCTCTTCTGTAATGTTGAGCGGCGGCTCGATACGGATGGTTTTGGCATTGATCAGGGATCCCGAAAGAAGCAGCTTCCTGTTAAACGCTTCATAAACCACTTCGTATCCCATATCTCCGTCACAGAATTCCATTGCAATCATCAGTCCTCTGCCCCGATAGGCGGGCATAAGCTTCGGATATTTCTTGTGAAGCTTTTCCAGTCCTTCCATAAAGATCGCTCCGGATTTCCTGGCTTTTCCCGGGAGATCCTCGGAAAGGATTACATTGAAAGCTGCGATACCCGCTGAAGTCGCCAGAGGATTTCCCCCTGTCGTTGTGCTGTGCAGCAGCGGATCCGGGAACATTCCCCTGAATGCCCGTTCTGTACATACACAGGCACTGAGCGGTACGATGCTGCCTGAAATGGACTTTCCTAAACAGAGAATATCAGGTGCGACATTGGAATAATCTGTTGCAAACAGATATCCGGTACGTCCCATGCCTGCCTGAACTTCGTCGGCAACCATCATGATACCATATTGATCGCAAAGCTTTCTGATTCCGGGAATCCATTCATCCGGCGGAATAATGACGCCGCCTTCACCCTGAATCGGTTCATAGACAATCGCAGCAGGAAGCTCTCCGACAAATTCCAGGATGTCAAGCATCTTCGTCAGGTATTCCAGATCTCCGAAAGGTGCAAATCTGGTTCCCTGAAGCAACGGAAGGAATGGACCTCTGAAATGTTCTTTTGATGTCAGGGAAAGGGCTCCATGGGTCTTTCCGTGGAAATCGCCTTTAAACGCCACATAATAATGTCTGCCGGTAGCCAGTGTTGCCATTTTCAGACCGGATTCCACAGCCTCGGTGCCGGAGCTTGTAAAGAAAGTATACTGCAGATCTCCCGGGGTTACGTCCGCCAGGATCCTTGCAAGCAGGCTTCGGTTCGCATCGATGAGCTCTGCGCTGGATAGCGGCTGTTTCGCCAGCTGGTTCGTTACGGTTTCAACTATTTTGGGGTGTCTGTGCCCGCAGTTGAACGCGCCGAAGCCGCCGAGGCAGTCGATATATGTATTGCCGTGCAAATCCGTAAAAGTGTCGCCGTTTGCCATCCATTCCATGGCCATGTCATCTGCGCCGGCGGATTTGCGGTATTCCAGAAAGCCGGGATTAATATGATTATCAAAATTGTGCCTGGTTTCTTTGATAAAGACTTCCTTTTCTTCATTCGTCATGGATTTTTGCGCTATGGTTTTCATAGCATAGTCGGTATACTTCAATACCTCGTCAAAACCTTTTCTCATTAAAAAATTCCTCCATTTCAAACATTTTTTAAATTAAGGGGTACTTCCCTAAATTTTAGAGGCAGCTTCCTCAACAGAAGCATGTAAAATATCAAAGGCTTTATCACAGTCCTCCTTTGAAGCGATGAGCGGTGGTATCATTCGAATGATCGTTCCGCCAATGGCAGTAACAAGAAGCTTTCTATCGACGCATCCGTGCTTGATTTCCGCAGCGCCGCCGAAATCAAATTCTACGCCGATGATCAGTCCCTTTCCTCTGATTTCCTTTACATGCGGCAGGCCGGCTAATTTCTTCATGAAATAATCTCCGACCTCCTTTGCATTCTTATCCAGGGCTTTCTCCAGGATTTCTTTCACCTGGGCATAGGCCGCAGCACAGCAAACCGGACTCCCGCCAAACGTGGTTCCGTGCGCGCCGGCATTGAATGCGGATGCAATCTTGTCCGTCGTACAGATTGCCCCGATCGGCATACCTCCGCCCAGACCTTTCGCCATGGATACGATGTCGGGCTTGATCTCATAATTCATATACCCCATGAGCTTCCCTGTTCTGCCCCA
>JAQUYZ010000380.1 GCA_028691625.1 Eubacteriales bacterium | reverse complement strand
TTCACAATGATAAACCTTTGTATCGATATTTTCCAGGTGATCGATTGCTGCAGCGGCTGTCACCAGCTTGAAAACCGATCCCGGCGTATAGGCTGCTGACAGCAGCCGGTTGATGTAAACACCCTCATATTGATCGGGATTTCCTTCCACATCCGGCCGGTTTTCAGGATCAAAGGTAGGCAGACTGACCATGCAGAGGATCTCTCCGGTCTTATAGTTGTAGACCCCAACCGTGCCCTTTCTTCCGTTCATGGCCTGATATGCAGCAGAACAGAGCCTCCCATCCAGCGTGAATGTAAGATCACTGCCGGGGCTGCCCAGATTCTCGCTGAACCGGTAGGCTCCGTTAACGGGGTCCCAGCCGGAAAGCCTGTCGCTGTAAGCCACCTGTGCACTCGTGACGATATTCCCGTAGGAATCACCGACGGCGTGCAGCAGCGCCCGTCTCACCGTTTTATCCTCGTGATATCTTTGTTTTCCGTCCACCGTCCGGAGAAGGATTTCACCATTTCTGTCATATAGGATCCCCGTGGTTTTCAGCTGACCGTCGATGAAAAGATGTTTGTTTGTCGGATGCTGTGCCCATCCCGGGGAATCGATGGCATACCGGACGGCAAACATCAGCAGCCCGGCGAGGAGCAGCAGAGTCAGAATCAGCAGCCCGAAGGCGCGTCTTGTCAGCAGCTTCAAATCAATCACCTTCCTCTTCTTCCGCTTCCACCGGACCGGCTTCCGGATCCCAATCAAGCCTGTATCGTTCATCTGCTGCCTTGACAAAAGAAAGGAGCGCCCAGCATACAACCATAGAGGAGCCTCCGTTGGATACGAAAGGCAGAGTGACTCCGGTAAGAGGAAGCAGATCCAGCGAACCGAACACGTTCAATGCGGTCTGGATCAGAAAGATGGAAACAGCACCGCAGGCCGAAATTGCATAGAAGGATGACTTGCAGCTTCTCAGGAGAAAGAGTACGAAAAGCGCCAGGAAAATGATCATCAGAACAGTGCAAACCGCAACGACGAGTCCCCATTCCTCACAGAGAATACCAAAGACAAGGTCGGTGTCCGCAGCAGGAATTCCCACAAGGTAACCATTTCCTCCCCCCACGCCGAGAAGACCTCCGCTGGCGACAGCGATCAGGGACCTGGTCTGCTGATACCCGATGGTATCCGCAAACTCCCATACATGCCCCCATGCCTGAAATCTGGATGCGATATACGGTAAAAATGACACGACGGCAAAGGCTCCAAGCACCGCACCTGCGGATATGAAGGCGATGGTACGGATATCGCCGGACCGCATGAATGCGACAACCAGAAACGTGACAAAAAATATCACTGAGGTTCCCAAATCCCGCATCAGAATCAGTGCGGCAATACAGGCGCCCGAGAACCCGATAAATGCCGTCAGGTTTCGGGTTGTAAGAAGCTTATCCAGCGTAGCCGTTCCGGCAAGCACAAAAGCGACCTTTACAAACTCCATAGGCTGGAAGGTGATAAACCCGAGATTGATCCAGTTTTTTGCGCCAAAGCGGGCTTCCCCGATGGTCAGATTCATCAAAATCAGCAAAACACTGCAGCCGACAAGAATATATTTCAGCTTACGTCCTCTGCCGACATCTTTTATGATGAACTGGATCGCAGCATACGCAATCATTCCTAAAAGAATTGCAGCCAATTGTTTTGTCAGGCTTTCGGGAACCACCGATCCCACGACGAGCAGATTCATGCCGCAAAGGAAATAGATCAGCAGTTCAAGCTCCCGGTACTTTCCGCTGAACTTTGAAAGAACAAAATAATAGATGCACTCTGCTGCAATCAGAAGAAGAAAGATAAAGAACACCCGAATGCTTGCTTCTTCTCCCATGGACAGATAGATCTGCATCCCTCCCAATAATTGAAAGACCAATATGAACAGAAAGGTTCTGCCGGTTGAAAGATTGAGGCCCAGCTTTGCAAGCCAATCCAGCTTGCTTTTTCGCTTTATACTTTCTGCGCCCTCTTCCTCCGGAACAAATTGAAATTCAGCGGTGGCAAAGGAAATGGTGTCTCCGATTTCAACGCTTCCCGCATGTTCAATTATTTCTCCGTTGACCCGTACTCCGCCCTTGGAGCCGAGATCGGTGATGGTCCAGCCGTTCTCTCCGTAGGAAAGCACGGCATGGCTGCGGGAGATGAAGGGCAGGTTGATTACGATGTCGGAAAGCTTGCTCCTTCCGATAGAATTTTCCCAATGGAGGATGGGGATCCGGTACGCGTCCTTGATCTCAAGAAAGCCCCATATCCTGTTGGATCCGCCGCCGCGCAAAAGCGGCAGGATGCAGCGAACGAAAATCGCCATCGCCAGAACCGGAAAGATCCAGCGCACCGCAAAGGTATAGAATTCAACGAATTCTATCGGATTTGACAGATATGTCGCAATGCCGGCAATGATATTGTCCGACCAGGCACGTACAGCCCCCATTATTTGTATGAAGTATTCGATCATGATTTCCATCCCGGTTCCTTTTTAAGTCTTGTCCATTATACCCTAATATACTATTTTTACCAGAGAAAATCAACAAACAAGAACCAGGCGCATCTGCACTAACCCAGGTTCACTTCTATATTGTGTGTTTTCCCGTCGTCAACAAGACTGACGGTGTTCCCGGAAAGACACGTTCCGTCCATCGACACGGAGGCAACCCCTTTGTTCACGTTCCTGGGATTTCTGACCGTGATACGGTAATCGGTGTTCTGATACCGGTAGTGCATTGTATATTCCGGCCATTTTCTCGGAATACATGGATCGATCACCAATTGATCAACGTTTTTGCAAAATCCCAGAATGCTCTCCAGGCCGGCTTTGTACACCCAGCTTGCGGTTCCC
>JAQUYZ010000379.1 GCA_028691625.1 Eubacteriales bacterium | reverse complement strand
CTGAATACGGGTTGTGAAATCGGCGTTTATTATACGGAGGATACAGATATTAAAATTCCGGATCTGTTCAACGGAACCTTTTATAAGAGTGTCGACAATGCGAATCGGCTGTTAATGTCATATGAACTCTTTAAAAACGGCAGGCTGCTTTTTCATCGTATGGAAAAGCACTGGTGGCTGACCGGATTCAAACCCGGGCTGTTTTCAGAGCCGTGGGAGCTGACGATGCGGATTCGAATCATTTTTAATAACAGAGGAATGTGCAGCAGTTTTATTAAGGCGATGGAAAAAATCGGCTACCGGAAGCAAGACATCTCAACCAATGGAATTATGGTTCAATTCATGTTTGATCAACCGCATTCTCCCCAGCCGTTGACCAGGACCGAAGAAACCGATTGGATGATTCAAAGGAACAACGAGCGTATCTGCAATCAATTCCAGGAAACCACCGGAGAGCATGGAACCTGGCCGGAAAAGCTGAAGGCGCTCAGAGAAAGAGAACCGTTTCTGTATGAAGCGATCATCAATACAGGAAAGACCAGAAAAATATTTAATGTATTTGAAAAGCTGAAGAGCTATGTATAAATCAGAGAAAGTAAACTTAGAATGGGAGATGTTTCAATGAGTTCATTAAAGCGTTTATCTCAGGTTTTCAAGTCGGCGGAAAGACTCTCCTTTTATGATTCTTCGAAGATTATCCTTATGAGCGATTGTCACAGGGGAGACGGGAGCTATGCAGACGAATTTCTTAAGAATGAGAATATATATATCTCTGCCCTGAACCATTACTATAATACGGGTTACACGTATATAGAAATTGGGGATGGAGATGAACTCTGGGAGAATAAGAGACTATCTGATATTATAAATGCGCATCCAAACGTATTTCAGCTGTTAAGAAAGTTTTATCTTGGAAAGCGTCTGTATTTCATTTATGGAAACCATGACATGGTTAAGCGGAACCGGAGATTTGCGGAAGAGAATCTTTATAAATACTATGACAAACCGGCAAAGAAAGAGCTCCCTCTATTTGAAAATATTCAGGTCATGGAAGGGCTTGTTCTGGTATATCAGGGCAGTGTAAATCAGCAGGAGGGAAATGAAATCTTTCTGATTCACGGTCACCAGGTGGATTTTCTGAACAGTGATCTGTGGAAATTCGCAAGATTCCTGGTGCGGTATGTTTGGAAGCCTTTGGAGTTGTTCGCCATCAACAATCCTACCAGCCCCGCACAGAATCAGGAGAAAAAGGAAAGAATCGGAAGGCGGCTGACCGATTGGGTGATCAGGGAAAACCAAATGCTGATTGCCGGTCACAATCACAGACCGATGTTTCCTGAGATAGGAGAACCGCTGTATTTTAACGACGGAAGCAGCGTAAATCCGCTTTTTATTACAGGGATCGAAATCAACAGGGGAGAGATCACCCTGGTGAAATGGGGCGTGAAGGTGAACGAGAACGGGCTGCTGTTTGTTGGAAGGGATCTCATCGCCGGGCCGGTCAAGCTTAAGGACTTTTTCAATGCAGAGCGAATTTATGAATCCTGTTCTCTGAAGGATCCCACCGATACCAAAGGAGGTGTTTTTGTATGATCGATCAGACGATTCAGTTAATGTATCAGACGATGCTAAGCCCGCCTGTGGCTTGTGCCCGCATCACGGGGAGCTCGGAAATACACAATATGGTCGGAGACGTTTATGTCTATCCTTTTTTAGAGGGCTCCCTGTTGGTTGCTGATGTGGAGGGCATTCCCTTTTCCGGTTTTTACGGATTTCACATCCACCAGCATGGACCCTGCATTGCCGGAGAAGGCTATACCGGATTTCATAATGTAGGCGGGCATTTTTCCACGACACAAAATGCTCCCCATCCATACCATGAGGGTGATCTCCCAGTGCTTATGGCCTATTATGGTCATGCGTATATGATTGTTTATACAGACCGGTTTAAGCCAAATGAGGTGTTGGGCAGGGCGATGATTATTCACGAATGGCCGGATGATTTCAGAACCCAGCCTACCGGGGACTCAGGCCAGCCGATCGGCTGCGGCACGTTCTATCCCTGCCTGGGATATGTGCCATAAAGAATCATATTTCTTTTCTGATTTCCATGCACTGATATGAATGATTTTATGCTACGATGGGTAAAACAAAAGCAGGGAAAAAAGATGTGCAAAACAAAGAGCTTTGAAACAAGGATGGGAGGATTAGAGATATGGGAAAATATAAAAAATGCCTGGCAGGAATCACCCTGCTTTTGATCCTGCTTGCGGGCTGTTCCGGAAAAGATGACACGATCACGTTCGATGCCGAAATCGAACAGGTGTCTGAAAACAGCATTCTTATAAGAACCATCGGTTTTGAGAACTTTGATCGGGCAAGCGTCGACTTGCGAGAGGCTGAATATGATTTCGATCCCGAAGCGGGGCAGCTAGTAGAAGTTACGATCCGTCCGGAAATCAGGGAGAGCGATCCCGTGCAGGTAACGGGCGTGAAGCTGGTGCAGAAGGGAGTGGCGGAGAGAAAGGTTTCAGACTATTTTCCGGTAAAGGAAAATGTGAAATATGTCTATGAGGGCGAGGGGAATGAATATGCCGGATCTGTTGTGTATGTGGAATATCATTCCGATGGCAAAATTCAGCACAGAGTCGACAACGGCGGTTCTGTCCTTGCCAGGGTTTATGAAACAGAAGACGGGAAATTGACCAGAGCGTTCTCAAAGGGAGAGGTATATTATAGAGAAAATATGCTGATGCAGAGAGACGATCAGGAAGAAATCATGCTGATGGAACCGTTGGAAAAGGGTACGGCATGGACACTGGATGACGGCAGACAAAGAACGATCACTGGGATATCAACCGAAATCAGAACGC
>JAQUYZ010000010.1 GCA_028691625.1 Eubacteriales bacterium | reverse complement strand
TGATTTTCGGTTCATTCAGGTGCCGGTGGATAGAGCTGCAATAGAGGTGAATGAAATTGACAATCCATATCGTACTGGTTGAACCAGAAATTCCGCCGAATACAGGAAACATTGCCCGATCCTGTGCGGCTACCGGATCAAAACTGCATCTTGTGAAGCCGCTGGGCTTTTCCATCGATGACAAGACATTAAAAAGGGCCGGACTTGATTACTGGCAATTTGTTGATCTGGAGGTGCATGAAAGTTTGGATGAATTTCTTCAAAAATACAAAAACATGCCCATGTATTTAGCAACAACGAAGGGAGACAGAAAATATACCGATGTTGCGTATGAGGAGAATGCAATGCTTCTGTTTGGGAAGGAGACAGCAGGACTTCCCCTGACGCTCATTGATAAGTATAGGAACAGAACCATCCGGATTCCAATGAGCAGGGATACAAGGCTGCGATCTCTTAATCTGTCCAATTCGGCAAATATTGTTCTTTTTGAAGCGCTGAGGCAACAGAACTTCCCCAATTTGGACTAGCCCGGCTTGTGAATCGGCAAGTTGGGGTCGGGGGCAGACGGTTGTAAATGCGGATGATAATTTAGTTGTTAAATATTTATTAATTTAATAAAAAGGTTAGCACAAAGTGATATAGTTATGGTATAATGATGAAGAGGTTTGCGAAAACCTCTCATAATGAGGTACATTATGAGAATAGGGTACGA
The DNA here is from genome assembly GCA_028691625.1 of Eubacteriales bacterium. GTDB lineage: Bacteria > Bacillota > Clostridia > Peptostreptococcales > Anaerovoracaceae > Anoxybacterium. The sequence goes on along the minus strand of JAQUYZ010000010.1, from coordinate 12,532 downwards.
CTTGACAATTGAACAATCCCAAAAGCTGGTGATGACTCCGGAACTCATTCAGGCGATTCAGATTCTGCAATTCAATACGCAGGAGCTGGAAAGTTATGTGGAGGAACAGCTGCTGACCAATCCGATATTGGAAGTGCAGACAGCTCCTCCCGCAGAAGACGTAAGCGATAAAGCAAATGATGACTTTCCGGTCAAAACGGAGGAGTTTCAGCCAAGTCAGGACTTTGATTCAAAATTTGAATCAAAAGAAAAGAACGAATTTGATTGGGCGGAGCATTTTAAAGAGAAAGAATATGACGACATCAGCTACAGGCAGTGGGAATATAATGCGGAGAAAAGTGACTATACCTATGAACAGTTTGTATCATCGGAAATCACACTGACAGAACATTTGATGTTTCAGCTGCAGTTTGCGCCAATCAAGCGCAGCTGCAGAAATATAGGAAGATATATCATCGAATCTCTTGATGAAAACGGATATATGACCTTGAGCATAGAGGAAATTGCAAAGGAAATGGGTGTCGACACAGACAAGGTGGAGATCGTGCTGAGTGCGATCCAAAGCTTTGAACCTGCCGGTGTGGGAGCGAGAAACCTGAAGGAATGTCTTTTGATACAGCTCGCATACCAGGGATGTGACAATCCGCTGATCGGGGAAGTAGTCAACAACTATCTGGAGGACATTGCAGGCAATCGTCTGAACAACATTGCCAAAGCACTGAACGTAACCGTGAAGGAGATACAGGTCGTCAGTGACCTCATCAAGGGGCTTGAACCGAAGCCGGGCAGACAGTTCGGATCCTCCAGTGAGACAAGATATATCATCCCCGATGTAACCGTGGAAAAAGTAGACGGCGAGTACATTGTAACCGTAAATGAAAGCAGCGCACCGAGACTGATGATCAGCACATATTACCAAAAGATGCTGGTAGACTCGGACAGAGAATCCAACATCTCAAAATTTCTGACGGGACGATTGAATTCGGCACTATGGCTCATCAAGAGCATTGAACAAAGAAGACAGACCATCTACAATGTAGTCAGCGCCGTAGTCAAGTATCAGATCGATTTTTTTGAGGAGGGCCCAAAGCATCTGAAAACCCTGACATTGAAACAGATTGCAGATGATGTGGGAATCCATGAATCAACAGTCAGCCGTTCCATCAACGGGAAATATATACAGAGCCCAAGGGGTATTTTCGAAATCAAGTACTTTTTTACCAGCGGTGTATCAGGCAACAGCGGAGAAGGAATCGCATCGGAAAGCATAAAAACGTTCCTCAGGGAAATAGTAGAAAATGAAGATCCGAAAGCCCCTCTCTCTGATCAGGCGATGGTTGAGATCCTTGGAGAACGGGGAATCGACATTTCAAGAAGAACGGTGGCTAAATACAGAGATGAGATGAACCTGCCGTCATCGTCCAAGCGAAAAAGATACTGAAAAAAGTATATTTACGCTTATTATTATTCAGTATCCACAAAAAATTATTATATATTGAGGAGGAATCACTATGAAAACAAAAGTTGGAATCAATGGATTTGGAAGAATCGGAAGAAATGCATTTAAGGCTGCAATGGCAAAAAACGCAGATTTTGAAATAGTAGCAATCAATGATATCACGAATCCTGCTACCTTAGCGCACCTTTTAAAATATGACAGTTGTTTCGGTCATTTTGACGGTACCATCGAGGCAAAAGCGGATGCAATCATTGTCAATGGAAAGGAAGTAAAAATTCTTGCGGTCAGAAACCCTGAAGAGCTTCCATGGAAGGAAATGGGCGTCGAGGTTGTACTGGAATCCACCGGACTATTTACAAAGAAGGCTGATGCTGAAAAGCATATCAAGGCAGGTGCAAAAAAAGTTATCATTTCCGCTCCGGCGACGGATGAAGACATCACCATCGTGATGGGAGTCAACGAAGATAAGTATGATCCTCAGACACATCACATTTTATCCAATGCGTCCTGTACCACGAACTGTCTGGCTCCGTTTGCCAAGGTCATCGATGAGGAATTCGGCATTGTGAGAGGTCTTATGACCACAATTCACTCCTATACCAACGACCAGAGAATCTTGGACCTGCCCCATTCCGACCTGAGAAGGGCAAGAGCAGCCGCACTTTCCATCATCCCGACAACCACAGGCGCAGCAAAGGCTGTTTCTCTGGTGCTTCCACAGCTTAAGGGCAAACTGAACGGTATGGCAATGCGTGTTCCAACACCTGCAGTATCCGTAGTAGATATCGTATTCGAACTGAAAAAGAATGCAACAAAAGACGAAATAAACGCTGCTTTGAAGAAAGCCGCGGAAGGTCCGATGAAGGGCATACTCGGATATACAGAAGAGCCGCTGGTATCCATCGACTTCAAGGAAGACGCAAGATCCTCCATCATCGACGCTTTGTCCACCATGGTTCTGGAAGACAATATGGTTAAGGTCGTTTCCTGGTATGACAACGAATGGGGTTATTCCAACAGGGCTGTTGACCTTATGGAATTTGTAATCGAGAAAGGTCTGTAAAAAGATGAAGAAGACAGTAAGAGACATTGATGTAAAGGGCAAAAAAGTAATCGTGCGCTGTGATTTCAATGTTCCTCAGGATAAAGAGGGCAAAATCACGGATGATATCCGCATTACGAGCGCTCTGCCTACCATCCGCTATCTGGTGGAACAAGGGGCCAAGGTGATCCTTATGTCTCATCTGGGCAGACCTGAAGGCGAAGCCAACATGAAATATACATTAAAACCTGTAGCGGACCGGTTATCCGAGCTGCTGGGAAGAAGAGTCTTGTTCCTCAGCGTTCCCGAAGTGATAAATGAAGAAGTGTCCAAAGCCGCCACCGAGCTTGCGGAAGGAGAGGTCATGCTTCTTGAAAATGTAAGATTCCGCAAGGAAGAAACCAAGAACGGCGCAGAGTTCTCCAAGGAACTGGCCGGTCTAGCCGACATCTTTGTAAATGACGCCTTTGGAACAGCGCACAGAGCGCATTCTTCTACTGCCGGTGTTGCGGATTATTTGTCCGCCGTCTCAGGGTTCCTCATTGAAAAGGAAGTCAAATTCCTCGGAAATGCGGTAGAATCCCCGGAACGTCCTTTTGTGGCCATCATGGGCGGTGCCAAGGTTGCGGATAAGATTCTTGTAATTGAAAGCCTGCTTGAAAAAGTAGATACGCTGATTATCGGCGGCGGAATGGCTTTTACGTTCCTGAAATCCAAGGGTTATGAAATCGGTAAATCCATTTTGGATGCGGAACGGGTCAATCTGGCTGCCGACCTGATTAAAAAGGCGGAAGCAAAAGGCGTCAAGATTGTGTTGCCGGTGGATGTGGTTGCTGCAAAGGAATTCAGCAATGATACGGAGACGAAGGAATTTGATGCCGACAGCATTCCTCAGGAATGGATGGGCCTTGATGTGGGCAATAAAACAATAGCACTTTTTCGTGAAGAATTGAAGAATGCGAAGACCGTGATCTGGAACGGACCGGTTGGAGCCTTTGAGATGTCCAATTTTGCGAAGGGAACCATTGAAGTGGCAAAAGCCCTGGCTGACAGCAGTGCGGTCACCATCATCGGCGGAGGAGATTCCGCAGCAGCGGTTGAGCAGTTCGGTCTGGCCGATAAAATGACACATATCTCTACCGGGGGAGGGGCATCCCTTGAATTCCTGGAAGGGAAGGAACTGCCAGGCATTGCGGTATTACAGAACAAATAAAGATGAAACAATCTGTCAGTTTGCCGGCAATCCAAGAGATTGTCCGGCAAACTGATTCGCTGTGAACTGAAAACTACAGATTTAGTACATAAGTTCGCCGATATTGCTGAAGAATAACGGCGTACAGAAAATAATCGGAGGAATTGCTATGAGAAAACCTTTTATAATGGGCAACTGGAAAATGTTCAAAACAACCAAGGAAGCAGTTGCGTTTGCAGAGGAATTTAAAAAATTATATCAGTCTTCGGACGTACAGGCCGGTGTTTGCGCTCCTTTTACTCAGCTGGCAGCATTGAAGGAAGCGTTCAAGGACACTGATATCAAGGTTGGCGCACAGAATATGCATTTTGCGGAAAACGGCGCATTTACCGGCGAAATCTCTGCGGAAATGCTTAATGAAATGGAAATCGAATACTGCATTATCGGACATTCCGAACGTCGACAGTATTTCAATGAAACGGATGAAACGGTAAACCAAAAGCTTCATACCGCTTACAAGCATACGATCATTCCGATTCTTTGCGTCGGTGAAGTATTGGAAGAAAGAGATGCCGGTAAAGAATTCGACGTAGTAAAAAAACAGACAGTAGGAGCGCTGAAGGATCTGACAGCAGAGCAGGCAGCTGCTCTGATTATCGCTTATGAGCCTGTATGGGCCATCGGAACCGGCAGAACGGCAACCCCGGAACAGGCGAATGAAATGTGCGGCTATATCAGAAAAGTCGTTGAGGAACTTTACAGCGATGAGGTATCTGAAAAGGTGATTATTCAGTATGGCGGCAGCGTAAAACCGAACAATGCTTCCGAATTGATGAATATGGAAGAAATTGATGGAGCCCTGGTAGGCGGAGCGAGTCTTGTGCCTGCAGACTTCATTGAAATTGTTAATTTTTAGACGATGAAAATCTACGAATCGAAGATTCGTGATTTTCCAGCTTAAATTACGCCAGCGGTGCTCAAGCGCCGGGCGAAATGTTATAAGGAGGATAAGAGATGTCATACATTGAAGATGTAATCGCACGTGAAGTGCTTGATTCAAGAGGAAATCCAACAATCGAAGTAGAAATTTGCCTGGAAGACGGGAGCATTGGAAGTGCCATCGTTCCCTCCGGTGCATCCACCGGTATCTTCGAAGCCGTTGAGCTTCGTGACGGAGACAAGGGCAGATATCTGGGAAAAGGCGTACAAAAGGCGGTTGATAATGTCAATGATATTATTGCCGAAGAAATCGTTGGAATGAATATTTTTGATCAGGTTGGTCTCGACAAACTGCTCATCGAGCTGGACGGAACCGATAATAAAGGCAAGCTTGGAGCCAATGCCATTCTTGGCGTATCTCTTGCCGCGGCACATGCTGCCGCAAATTCCCTGGGTCTCCCGCTGTTCCAGTATATCGGCGGAGTAAACGGCAAGCTTCTGCCTGTTCCGATGATGAATATCCGGAACGGCGGTCAGCATGCGGACAATAATGTTGATATTCAGGAATTTATGGTAATGCCTGTTGGCGCCTCAAACTTCAAGGAAGGCTTGAGAATGGGGGCAGAAATATTCCACGGCCTGAAAGCTGTATTAAAAGGAAAAGGCATGAATACGGCTGTTGGCGATGAAGGCGGATTTGCTCCGAACCTTTCCTCCAATGAAGAAGCAATCGAAGTCATCGTGGAAGCCATTAAAAAGGCTGGGTATGAACCGGGCAAGGATGTCAAGATCGCACTGGATGTTGCAGCGTCCGGCATGTACGACGAAGCAGCCAAAACATACAACTTCGAGGGCGAAGGCGTTAAGAGAACTGTAGCTGATATGGTGGATTACTATGAGATGCTTACTTCAAAATATCCTGTTATCTCCATTGAGGACGGCCTGGCAGAAGACGATTGGGATGGCTGGAAGCTGCTGACCGACAGATTGGGCAAGAAAGTTCAGCTCGTTGGAGACGATCTGTTTGTAACCAATACAAAGAGATTGGAAAAAGGAATTTCACTTGGTGTTGCGAACTCGATCCTGGTCAAGGTTAATCAGATCGGCACGCTGACAGAAACGTTGGACGCTATTGAAATGGCGAAGAAAGCCGGCTATACTGCAATTGTATCCCACCGTTCCGGCGAAACAGAAGATGTGACCATAGCCGATATCGTTGTTGGAATCAATGCCGGCCAGATCAAAACAGGTGCACCGTCAAGAACGGACAGAGTGGCAAAGTACAATCAACTTTTACGTCTTGAAGAGATTTTGGATACCGGAGCGCAGTTTGCAGGAAATCAGGCATTCTACAATATAGCTCAGACAAAATAGAATTACTGGAACCGGTTATTAAGCTGATTCTTTTTCATTCAGGTGCAAGGTTTCTTGCATCTGAATCATTTAGGGCAAATAAACCGTTGATTAATTGAAAATCATATGGTACAATACAGAAGTCAATCTTGTATAGGAGGTGCAGAAGTGCAGATATTTCTCATGATATTGCTTTCCATCGCCAGTTTGGTGCTGATTGCCAGCATACTGCTGCAGCACGGGAACAGTGCCGGGCTTTCGGGATCCATCGGCGGCGGTGCGGAACAGCTTTTCGGAAAAAAGAAGAGCAAAGGCTATGAAGCGATTCTTAGCAAAGTCAGTACCGTTGGTGCCATCGTTTTCATCATATGCTCACTGGCATTGACTGCAATAGAATAGTATGAACCGCTCATTCCGTACGGCTCAGAATAATTGCATGATATATGAATCGAATTATTGGTTATGAAATTTTAAGAGGTGCTTAGCGCCTCTTAATGTTGTTGTTGGAGAGTTCGCAAACGTTTTATTTTGATTGCTTAAATCGTTTTAGTGAAAAGGAGGAGTTAGTTTTATGAATGTATTGGCTATTTTAGCGCCGGTTGCAGCACTTATTGCACTGTTTTTTGCATACGGCTTGTCATCATGGATCGGCAAAATGGATGAGGGCACAGACAGAATGAAGGAGATTTCCGGCTATATCAGAGAAGGTGCTATGGCATTTCTCGAAAGAGAATATAAGACGATGGTCTTTGTAATCCTGGTTTTGTTTCTCGTCCTTGGGTTCGGTATTAACTGGACTACTGCCGTGCTGTATGTAATTGGTGCCTTTTTTTCAGTACTGGCAGGTTTTTTCGGAATGCGGGTGGCTACAAAGGGAAATGTCAGGACGGCTTGTGCTGCCATGAACGGAGGTATGAGTCAGGCTCTTAAGATCGCATTCAGAAGCGGTGCCGTTATGGGACTGTGCGTTGTGGGTCTTGGACTCCTCGGAATCGGAGGAGTTTTTGTTGTTTTAGGGATTGAATCCGCTTCTGTGATCACCGGATTTGGATTGGGCGCTTCCTCGATGGCTCTTTTTGGAAGAGTCGGAGGCGGAATCTATACGAAAGCTGCCGATGTAGGCGCGGATCTGGTTGGAAAAGTAGAAGCAGGGATACCGGAGGATGATCCGAGAAACCCGGCGGTGATCGCTGATAATGTGGGTGATAATGTCGGTGACGTTGCCGGAATGGGTTCCGATTTGTTTGAATCTTATGTCGGGTCCATCATTTCCGCAATTACGTTGGCAGTTGTCATGAAATCAATCACTCCGGCATTCGGGAATCCTTTTGATCTGCCTGCTTTGGAGGGATCTGTTTTTCCGCTGCTATTATCAGCGATAGGAATTATCGCATCCATTATCGGGATAATGTTTGTTAGAGGAAAAGGAAATAATCCGGCAGCCTCATTGAATGCAGGCACCTATCTCAGCAGTGCGGTGGTTGTGGTCGCTTCTTTTATACTAAGCTATGCATTTTTCGGCAATTTCAACTGTGCAGTCGCAATCGTAGCCGGTTTGATTGTCGGTATTTCAATCGGAAAGTTGACAGAGATCTACACATCAGCAGATTACAAGCATGTAAAAAAGATTGCTGAACAGTGTCAGACAGGAGCAGCCACTACGATTATCAGCGGGTATGGAGTAGGCTTGCTTTCTACTGTATGGCCGATCATCATGATTGTGATCGGCATTCTGGTCGCAAATGCGTTCGCGGGACTTTACGGAATTGCGCTGGCTGCGGTAGGGATGCTGTCAACCGCCGGAATGGTGGTTGCCGTAGATGCCTACGGTCCTGTATCCGATAATGCGGGCGGAATTGCGGAGATGTCAAAGCTGCCGAAAGAAGTCAGGGCGATTACGGACAAGCTGGATGCTGTCGGAAATACGACTGCTGCCATTGGAAAGGGTTTTGCCATCGGTTCTGCAGCACTGACCGCATTGGCACTATTTGCTTCCTATTCACAAGTTGTTCAGTTAAAGACCATCAGTCTTCTCGAGCCAATGGTGATCGGGGGCTTGTTTATCGGGGCTATGCTGCCATTTTTATTCTCCGCATTGACGATGAATTCCGTAGGGAAAGCTGCTTTTCAAATGATTGAAGAGGTGAGAAGACAGTTTCGTGAAGATGCGGGTATTATGGCCGGAACCTCAAAGCCTGATTATGCCAGATGTGTTGATATCAGCACGAAAGCGGCATTAAAGGAGATGGTTGCTCCGGGATTGCTTGCGATTATCGCTCCAATGGCTGTGGGAATCGTTATGGGAACCGAAGCTTTGGGCGGCATGCTGGCCGGCGCGTTGGCTTCCGGCGTTTTACTGGCCATCATGATGGCCAATGCAGGCGGTGCCTGGGATAATGCCAAGAAGTTTATTGAGGAAGGAAACTACGGCGGCAAGGGCAGTGACGCGCATAAAGCAGCAGTGGTAGGGGACACGGTGGGTGATCCGTTCAAAGATACAGCCGGTCCTTCCATCAATATTCTGATTAAGCTGATGACCATCGTCGCAGTGGTATTTTCACCGATCTTCCTTTCTATCGGAGGCTTGCTGTAAAATAGTAACCTGCGAAAGAAAAAAATATCATTAATGGATCATTTTGTATTTCAACACAAACAGAGCCCCTTTTCAGGGGCTTTTATTAGTATTTATGACAGGTTTGAGTAATTTTTGTGCAAAACCAACAAGAAATGCGGGGATTCTGTATATTTTTATAACAGTTATTTATGGTTTTTAATTGACAGACAACCCTTGAAATACTATAATGTGGGATATATATTAGTACAATGCATTTGCTATGCGGTTATTAATATTCAGAATTTATTTTTCGCTATTATAGCAAAAGGAGGTTTTTTATCTTGAAGAGAGATCGTTGGAACTCAAAATTAGGCTTCATATTGGCCGCAATCGGTTCAGCTGTCGGACTCGGAAACATTTGGCGTTTCCCTTATACCGCTGTTGAAAACGGTGGAGGTGCATTCTTGGTGCCCTATTTTTTCGCAATCATTACAGCAGGTATTCCGATTCTTATTCTGGAATATACCATTGGTAAAACCTATCGGGGAGGCGCGCCTGTTGCCCTTGCCCGTATAAACAAGAAATTCGAATGGCTTGGCTGGTTCCAGGTCATGGTGGCGTTTACGATCACCGTCTACTATTTAGCCATTATTGTCTGGGTTGTAAGCTATATCGGCTTTGCCTTCAACTCAGCATGGGGAACAGATCCTACTGGATTCTTCCTCGGGTATCTCGGAATATCCTCCAGTGCACTTGAACTGGGCGGTATTCAAGGAAATTTGGTAGTTCCTTTCCTGGCTATCTGGGCTGTAACAGCATTTGTTATGTACAGAGGCATCAGCAAGGGTATCGAAATCGCCTGCAAAATCGCGCTTCCTGTTTTATTGGTATTAACCGCTGTTTTAGTAATCAGAGGGATCACCTTACCGGGCGCAGTAGATGGTTTAAACTATTTATTTACGCCAAATTGGGATCGTATTACCGACTCCAGTGTCTGGGTAGCTGCTTACGGGCAGGTATTCTTCAGCTTGAGCATCGCTTTTGCCATCATGATTGCTTACTCCAGCTATCTGCCAAAGGACACTGACGTTGTTAACAGCGCATTTATTACTGCTACTGCAAATCATGGTTTTGAACTGTTTGCAGGTATCGGCGTCTTCAGCATCTTAGGCTATATGGCGTTCACACAGGGTGTTCCTGTAGAAGAAGTTGCAGCAGGCGGCGTAGGCTTGGCTTTCATGGTATTCCCTGCAGCCATCAACGCATTGCCGGCGATGAACGGTTTTATCGGAGTCTGCTTCTTCGGCGCATTGCTGTTTGCAGGCTTTACCTCCCTGATCTCGATTATTCAGGCTGTTATCTCGGGGATTGAAGATAAATTTGAACTTGCGCATAAAAAGGCAACCACCATTGTTTTAATCCCGGCTTTCCTGATCAGCATCCTGTTTATTACCGGCGCCGGCCTTAACATATTGGATATCGTTGATGCATTTATCAACAACATCGGCGTTGCAGGTGCAGGCTTAATTGAAGTTCTCCTGATCGGCTGGTTCTTCAATACAGAAAAACTACGTCAGGAAGCAAATCAGTTCTCCAACTTCAGTGTTGGGAAGTGGTGGATCTATGCCCTGAAAATCGTAACGGTTGTAGTACTTGGTTTCATGGTCATTTCCAATACCATCGGCTATATGAAGAATGGTTATGGCGGTTATGCAAGCACGGATATCATGGTCTTTGGTTGGGGTACTATGCTGGTATGTGTCATAGTAACAATTATTCTGACAGCCATGAAGGGCAAAGAGGGTTATACAGATCTGTCCAAACATAAGGAGGTTGAATAACATGAATACCGGAGCAATTATCATGATGATTATCGGATGCGGAGGCCTTTGGGGCGGATGTATCATTGCTACCTCCATTGCGATAAAGCATAGTAAAAAAAATGCATAAGCGATAATTAAAAAATGCATAAATGTTAAATTAACATAATATTTAAGGAAAGTCTCTCAGCGGACTTTCCTTTTTTTATCTTGCGTAAAAAACAAATTATCGCTAATAATATAACCGAGAAAGAGAGGAGATGAAGAATTGAAACACAGGAAGATTTTTCTTATGCTTTTATTGATTTTGACTCTTGTTACCTTTACCGCGGCCTGCAGCACCACGGATACTCCGAATGTACCCAACACCACAGATAATGACGGTACAGGACTCGACAACGGGAACGGGAACGGTATTGACGATGGTATCGATGGTGGCACCAACAACAACGGCACCGGCGGCAATGGTGACACCAACAATGGCACCGGCGGCAATGGCGAAGGAACCGGAGGCGGCATCACAGGAGACTGAAATCAATAATTGCCGGGAGCACAAAGGATGACCTTTGTGCTCTTTGTGTATTAAGATTTGCATCGTCCTTGTTTAGAATCGGCAATATATGGTAAAATAAGTGATAATATATTGAATGCAAATATTGTATACGATTGTAATATTGAGAGCAAATACAGATTAAATGGAGATAAAAATGAATGTGAATACAGAATTGATCAAAAAAAAGCTTCCAGGCAAAAAACGAAAAGAGGAAATCATAAACGGGATTCTTTCCAAACATAAGAAGGGATTCGGTTTTGTTATTCCCGAAACTGATCAGGGCGGAGATGTTTTTATTTCTCCGAACGGCATCAATGGCGCAATGAATGGGGACACTGTAGCGGTTAGATTGCTTCCCCCGGGAGAAACAAGCCGAACGAGAGAAGGCGTCATTCAGCAAATTTTAACAAGAGCAGCAGTAGAAATCGTTGGTACCTTTGAGAAGAGCAAGCGGTTTGGATTTGTCGTTCCCGACGACAGAAGATTCAACGATGATATTTTTGTTATGAAAAAAGACTTCAACGGGGCACAAACCGGAGACAAGGTTGTTGTCAAAATTACCAAGTACCCTGAGAACGGGAATAGTGCGGAAGGGAAAGTAGCAGAAATCATCAGCAGAAACGGTGAAGCCGGAGGAGATATTAAAGCTTTGATCCGGCAGTATAATCTGACAAAGGAATTTCCTGAAAAAGTCGAAGCGGAAGCAAAGAAAATTCCGTTGAAAATCTCCGCAGAAGAAATTAAAAATAGAGTGGATCTCAGGGAAAAGAATATCATTACAATGGATGGCGCTGATGCAAAGGATTTGGATGATGCCGTATCGGTTGAAAGACTTTCTAATGGAAACTATTTGCTTGGTGTTCATATCGCTGATGTCAGCCAATATGTAACCGACAGCAGCCAGCTTGACAGGGAGGCGTTGAAAAGAGGCAACAGCGTTTATCTCATCGATCAGGTTATTCCTATGCTGCCCAAAATCCTGTCAAATGGGATCTGTAGTTTGAATCCAAATGAGGACAGGCTCACCCTTACGGTGACCATGGAGATTGACAGCAAAGGAAAGGTCGTCAATCATGAGATCTATGAGAGCATCATTCATTCAAAAGCCAGAATGGTATACGGTGATGTGTCGGATATGCTGGAAAATAAATCGGAAAAGCTGATTTTAAAGTATCAGGAAATCTATCAGGATATTCTGCTCATGGACGAACTGGCCCGAATCCTCAGAAAAGCAAGAGATGTAAGAGGAAGCCTTGATTTTGATTTTGACGAGGCCTATATCAAGCTGAACGAGCGGGGCATTCCGATCAGCGTGGAAACGGCGGAACGAAGAGTGGCAAACCGTATAATTGAGGAATTTATGCTAATCGCCAACGAAACCGTCGCGGAGCATTTTTATTGGATGGAAACACCTTTTGTTTATCGTGTTCATGAGACGCCTTCTCTGGAAAAAATAGAAGAGTTTAAACGATTTATCATGAGTTTTGGATTGCACCTGAAGGGGAATCCTGAAAATATCCATCCGAAAGCGTTCAATGAAATCATTAAAAGCGTTGAAGGAAAGCCGGAAGAGCATGTTGTCAATACGGTCATGCTGCGATCCATGAAAAAAGCGTTTTA
>JAQUYZ010000378.1 GCA_028691625.1 Eubacteriales bacterium | reverse complement strand
AAGAAACGAGGAATCGGAGTTGCATTCAATAATTTATGGCACGGTGAGTGGCAGGAAACAGTACGGGGACGAATCGAGGTTTCCATCAGAGTAAATCCTGATCTTTCCGTTATTCTAAATGCGCCTACAAATGAATGCGGAAATGGCTCCAATAGTGCCTGCGTTTTTGCTTGTGCAGAAGTTCTTGATTTTTTGAATATCAAGCCGGAGGATATCACATGGATCTCACATAACGACACGGAAATGGGTTTAAAGGATTGCCCGCCGACAGATAGCATTGTATCTGTCATAATACCGGAAGCAATTCATGAAACAGCACACAAGATAAAGGACGAATTATGCAGCCGTGCGGCTGTCATGCTTGATGTGAATAAGGAGGATCTGGATATTCAAGATGCCAGGGTATTCTTAAAAAGCAGTCCGGAGATAGGAATGCTGGCGAGGGATGTAATGATGGATGATGATTGTGTGCCGGTTCATGCTCATACGGTACGCGGCAACAACAGGGAAGTCACTGGTATTGCTTTTGGCGCCTGGTTTGCGGAGGTTGAGGTAGACTTAGAAACAGGTAAGGTTGAGGTAATTCAATTGGTTATTGTCAGTGATGTGGGGCAGGTTATGCATGCCTCCGGGGCAGAAAGTCAGCAGCTGGGCGGTCAATGCTTTGGGATTGGCGAGGGACTAATGGAAGAGATCGCATATGATAAAGCGACTGGAACACCGCTCAACTTTAATTATATTGATTACAAGATGCCTACCATGATTGATTATCCTTCAATTGACCCTGTATTGATAGAAGTCTGGAAGGGAGCGGGAAAATATGGGGCTTTTGGTTTGGGAGAAACAACGTTTGCCGGCACGGCAGCTGCAATTGCAAATGCTGTCTATAATGCGGCCGGTATTCGTATGTGGGATGTGCCTATGAAACCGGAAAAAGTATTGGAAGCCTTGGAACAGTTTAAACAGGGTGCGACTGAGGGGGTGAAGTAGTATGAAATCATTTCAGTATGTAAAAGCTCATTCTGCAGAGTTGACTTCTATATTGTTAAGGGACGGAAAGGGTCAGATTATAGGCGGCGGAACAGATGTTCTGGGCACTCTGCACAATAAGATTCATAAAGAATACCCGGAAAAACTAATATCGCTAAAACAGGCGGGGTTATCCTATATTAACCATTTGGACGATGGAATAGAAATAGGATCAATGACGAAGCTGTCTGAAATTGAATCCGACCCGATCATAAAAAAGACATACGGCTTGCTGTCACAGGCTGCCCATACCGTAGCCTCACCGCAAATCCGACATATGGCAACCATTGGCGGTAATCTATGCCAGGAACCAAGATGCTGGTACTATCGTTACCCGGATAATCGATTTCCTTGCATACGAAAAGGCGGGAGTGTTTGTAATGCACTTACGGGTAATAATCTCTATCACTCCATTTTCGGAGCCGTTAAAATTTGTGATACTCCATGTGAAAAAGCATGCCCGAATGGAACAGATATCCCCGGCTATTTTGACAAAATAAGAAAGAATGATCTGGAAGGTGCTGCAGTAGAGCTTATGAAGGTTAATCCGATTGCTTCGGTTACCGGAAGAGTATGCCCGCATTTTTGCCAGAGTGACTGTAATCGAAATGAATTCGATGAGCCGGTTTCAATTCGAAGCATCGAACGATTCATGGGAGATTATATATTAAACAATCATGAGGTGATGATCCGTAAGCCTGATAGAGAAACGGGAAAGAAAGCGGCAGTGATAGGATCCGGTCCGGCAGGTCTGACCGCAGCATATTATTTACGGCAGGCAGGACATGATGTGACAATTTTTGATTCAAATACTTTCCCGGGAGGTATGCTCAGATATGCGATACCCGCTTATAGATTGCCAAGGGATATTTTGCAGCAAATCATAGATGCAATGGAAAAAATCGGTATCAAGTTTGTTTTAGGTGCAGATGTAAACAGTAAGGATACCGTCACGGATTATCGAAAGAGATTTGATGCGGTCTTTATCGGGTGCGGAGCATGGGGAAAGAATCCAATTCATTTAGACGGTGAGGAATACACAGTGTCCGGATTGGATTTTCTGAAGAACATCAGCAAAGGTATTCAGGATTATCCGGGTGATAATGTCATCGTGATCGGGGGAGGAAATGTAGCCATTGATGCTGCAGTTTCAGCCGTCAGACTCGGCAGTAAAAATGTGTCGATCGTTTACAGAAGAACGAAAGAGGAAATGCCTGCCCACTTATCTGAGGTCAATCAAGCTTTGGAAGAAGGCGTCAGATTAATACCGTCGATGGTTCCCGGAAAAGTAATCGTTAAGGATGGTAAAATGACAGATCTTGAAGTCTTCAAGAGTGTTTCCGCAGGAAACAGGCAGGATGCCTTGTTTGTTGACTTATCCTGCAGCGTGGTGATACCGGCTGACTGTATAATTACTGCCGTGGGACAGAGAATCGATGCCAGATTGTTTGCCGGCACCGTAATGACAAATAAAAATAATACGATCATGGTTGCAGAGGATACCTGTGTAACCAGTATTGAAGGAGTATATGCTGCCGGTGATGTAGTTACCGGACCGGCTACGGTGGTGGAAGCGATTGCCGGTTCCCGCAAAGCCGCTCAGGCGATGAACAGTTATCTGATGAAAACAGACCAACAGGATCTTCATGAAAATACAAAGCGGGAGAAAAATTTGACATTTGCGCTGCCTTGCCTTGAAAAATCGGCAGCTGCAAAAGAGCGTATGCACAGCCCTGAGAGCAGAAAGCTGGAGGCTGAGGATGCTGCGGGGATCACACGGGAAGAACTGGAATCCGAAGCAAAGAGGTGTTTCAATTGCGGATGTGTGGCATCCAGTCCTTCAGACTTAGCTG
>JAQUYZ010000377.1 GCA_028691625.1 Eubacteriales bacterium | reverse complement strand
GGCGGACAAGGAGGGGTTGGATCGATGAAGAATATTCTATTATGTGTCACGGGAAGCGTTGCCGCGTACAAAGCGGCTGAGCTTGCCAACCGGTTCACCAAAGACGGACATAACGTGGATGTTGTCATGACCGACAGCGCGCAGGAGTTTATCACACCGCTCACCTTCCAGTCGCTGACGAAAAACAGGGTGTATACCTCTCTGTTTGAAGAATTTGAACCGGCCAAGGTGCAGCATATCTCTCTTGCCAAAAAGGCGGATCTGTGCCTCGTGGCTCCGGCGACTGCCAATATCATCGGAAAGATTGCAGGCGGTATTGCGGATGATATGGCGACAACAGTCATCATGGCGCTGGAACATGCGCCCGTCTTTCTCTGTCCTGCAATGAACACCAATATGTATGAGAATCCCATTGTGCAGCGGAATATAAAAAATCTTTCGGAGCTGGGCTATCATCTGATAGAACCGAGAGAAAGCAGGCTTGCCTGCGGTGATTTGGGAAAAGGTGCGATGGCAGACGTTGAGGTCATTGTTGATGCAGTCAGGAAGCAGCTGCTGAGTCTGTAGCTAAGGACTGAGATCACAAAGGCCGAGTATCGTCAAGGCGCGGAAGGGAGTATCAGAGCAATGAAAGACCTGCAGAAAAAATATCATAATCTGAGGGAATATGTGAAAAGCCTTGGAAGCGTTGCGGTTGCGTTTTCAAGCGGCGTAGACTCTACGTTTTTGCTGAAGGTGGCCCATGACGTTCTTGGCGACAAGGCAATGGCGGTAACCGCTCGTTCCTGCAGCTTTCCGGAAAGAGAATTGCAGGATGCAATTGCATTTACGAAGGAAAATGGGATCGCACATAGGATCTTTGATTCTGAGGAGCTCAAGATCGAGGGATTTTCAGAAAATCCTGCGAACCGGTGTTATCTATGCAAGCATGAGTTGTTTTCCAAAATGAAAGACATCGCAGAAAAGAACGGATTCGGGGAGGTTGTGGAAGGCTCCAATATGGATGATCTGGGAGATTATCGACCGGGGCTCACTGCGATTCAGGAGTTGGACATCAAAAGCCCTTTGCGGCATGCGGAGCTGACCAAAGACGAAATCAGACAGCTGTCGAAGGAATTGGGCCTGCCCACATGGGAGAAACAGTCCTTTGCCTGCCTGGCATCAAGATTTCCCTACGGGCAGCGCATTACACCGGAAAAGCTGAAGATGGTGGATGAAGCGGAACAACTGCTGCTGGATCTGGGCTTTACCCAGGTAAGAGTCAGACACCACGACACCCTTGCAAGGATTGAAATCCCCACGGAGCAGTTTCCTAAAATTATGGAGAAGGAAGTTCGAAACCGGATTTCTAACCGGCTGAAAGAGATCGGATATCCCTATGTTACTCTTGATCTGATGGGCTACCGCACCGGCAGTATGAATGAGACATTGAAATAAAGAATTATTATACACCTGCCAGAGGGATCCTCATATTGGGCGTCTGCAGGTGGTATTCTTTTTGAATGCCTAAGGCAGGTGCATTTTTCAATCGTACGGTTATGAAATCGCATAATAAAAAAAAAGAGGACCTGTGCTGATCTGTTCAGCACAGGTCCTTCAGTAATTTCTATCTCTATTGTAGTATGGAATCTTAGCCGAACAGAGATAACAGGATTCCTGCAGCAACGGCTGATCCGATAACGCCGGCTACATTCGGTCCCATGGCATGCATCAACAGATAGTTTGTCGGATTTGCCTTCTGACCTTCCACCTGGGATACACGTGCAGCCATTGGAACTGCAGATACACCTGCCGAGCCGATCAGAGGATTGACTCTTCCACCGGAGAGTACGTAGAACAGTTTGCCCAGCAGTAATCCGCCGATGGTGCTGAACATAAAGGCCATCAAGCCAAGTGCGATGATCTTCAGTGTTTCAGGTCTCAGAAAAGCTTCTGCATTTGCAGTTGCTCCGACGGTGACACCGAGGAAAATCGTTACAATATTGATCATTGCGTTTTGTGCCGTATTGGATAATCGTTCCGTAACGCCACATTCCTTAAAGAGATTACCAAGCATCAGCATACCGATCAGGGGTGCGACGGAAGGCAGCAACAGGATGCAAAGGATGGAAACAACGATCGGGAAGCAGATTTTCTCTGTCTTGGAAACCGGTCTGAGCTGTTCCATTCTCGTTTCTCTTTCCTTTTTTGTCGTTAGCAGGCGCATCAGTGGCGGCTGAATCATCGGAATCAGGGCCATATAAGAATACGCTGCGATCGCGATTGCCGGTAAGAGTTCCGGAGCGAGCTTCGAAGTCAGATAGATCGCGGTTGGACCGTCGGCTCCGCCGATAATACCGATCGATGCTGCAGCTTCAGGCGAAAAACCAAGAGCGATTGCAATTACAAATGCAGTTGCAACACCAAATTGAGCTGCCGCACCTAAAAATAAGCTGGACGGACGAGCGATCAGCGGACCGAAATCCGTCATTGCGCCGATGCCAAGGAAAATGAGAGAAGGATATATTCCTTTTTTTACGCCCAGATATAAATAATAAAGCAATCCACCGTTTTCGGAAGCAGATGCAGGGGCTTCCATCAATCCTGTGCCGGGCAGATTCGCCAGTAACATTCCAAAGGCAATGCATATTAATAGCAGCGGCTCGAACTTTTTTACTATGGCAAGATAAAAAAGGATGCATGCAATCACAATCATCGCAAGATACTGCCAGTTGAGGGCCATAAAGCCCGATTCCCCCCATAGTTTTATAATAGCTTCTTTGAACATAGTCTAAAATTCCTCCTTCATCGTGAGTACAAAAATGCAATTGAATTATTGCGTTGATTTCTTGCCGGCATTATCGATATTTCTGATTCCAAATGAAAAAATCTGAATCAGGAAATAGAGAGAT
>JAQUYZ010000376.1 GCA_028691625.1 Eubacteriales bacterium | reverse complement strand
TCACCTGTTAAGGAATGCCATCGATCATGGAATCGAAGTTCCAGAAGAAAGGAAAAAGGCGGGAAAAGAGCCAAAGGGAACGGTCACCCTGAAGATAAAGCAGGAAGATGGGAATCTGGTGTTCGCTGTTGCTGATGATGGCAGCGGACTGAATCCGACGGCTATTATGGAGAAAGCAAGAGCACAGAAGCTTTTGATCAAAAAGGAAGAAGAGTACACGCGAGAAGAGATACTGGATTTTATCCTGATGCCGGGGTTTTCAACAACGGTACAGGCAAATGAGTTTTCGGGAAGAGGCGTTGGAATGGATGTGGTCCACAATGCGGTGGATGATCTTGGCGGAGTGCTGGAGGTGCAAAGTGAAGAGGGAAAGGGCTCTGAATTCGTGATTCGCGTGCCGGTGTCCATGACCTCGGTTGACAGCATCCGCTGCATGGTTGGGGAAATCAACTGCCTGATTCCGACAAGAAGCATTGACCATATCTATGCGATGGAGGAGGCAAAGAGCCAGATAACGACGGTGGACGGTCGTGAGCTTTTTCAGGGAAGCAATATGCACCCGGTTCTGCGTAGGCGGGAGGTATTTGATCTGCCGGGGGAAGACCGTCAGGAGTACATGCTGGTGCTGCATGGCATCCGGCGTGCGATCTGCATCGTGGTCGGAGAGATCGTGGGACAGCAGACGGCGGTGGAAAAAAGCCTGCCGGAGCTTTTGGGAAACGAGTATCGCCGGAATACCGGAATCTCCGGATGCGCTATCATCGGGGACGGGTGTCTGGGGATGGTGCTGAACGTGGAGAAGCTGGTGCAGTTTTATCAGAAAGGAATGGAGGACGATGCGAGAAAACGATTCAGAGGAGAATAGGCAGAGAGAAAGCTTCATGGTGCTCCTCCAGGGAGGAACAAGGTATGGAATCGAGAGCAGCAGGGTGCTGGAGGTGATTCCCATGCCGCGCATTACAGCCATACCGAAGCAGCCGCCCTATATCAAAGGAATCTTTAATTATAAGGGAACTGTTTTGCCGGTACTTTCACTGGCAGGGCTTGGAAACAGGAAGCTGGACGGGCAGGAGCGGGTGTGTATCGTATTTCGGGCAGAGGGAGAGGCTTATGGGATGATCGTAGACGATGTTCTGAAGCTCATCTATGATACTGGTGCTGATATTGAGTTCAATATGGAGGATATGAATGGAGAATATCTCAGAATCAGCAGAGTCATTCAGGAAAAAAAGCCGGTATTTCTTCTGGATATCCCGGCCATCATAAAAATAATTTTGCAAAAGTGACTTTGAAAGGAGAAACAAACGGATATGAAAGGGTACACATTATCGCAGTGGCTGCTGTTTTTCTTCCTGTATTGTTTTATTGGCTGGGTGTGGGAATCCTGTTATGTGTCTGTGCGTAAGCACAAGTGGGTGAATCGAGGGTTTCTGCATGGACCGTTTCTGCCGATTTATGGCTCAGGGGCAATCGTGGTGCTGATTACAACCCTCATGGTGCGGGACAACCTTTTACTGGTATTTCTTTTCGGTATGACAGGGGCAACGATACTGGAATATTGTACGGGAGCGAGCATGGAGCGGATGTTTCATGTGAGATACTGGGACTATAGTGACAAGCCGTTTAATGTCAATGGACATATCTGTCTGGGTGTTTCACTTGGCTGGGGGGTATTTTCCATTATCATGGTACGGTTTGCGCATCCGCCTATCGAGTCAATGGTGCTGCAGATACCGATAGTTATTGCGGATATGATGGCTACGGTCATAACCATAGGAATGACCATTGACTGTACGCAGTCCTTCAACGAAGCACTGGATCTCAAGGCTACGCTGGCGAAGCTCAGTGAGAGTAATGAGCAGATCCGTATGATTGAGAAACGAATCGAGGTGGCCACAGCGTTCAGCGAGGACAGCTATCGCCGTTTCCGAAAGCAGCAGGAAGAAAATCTGGCTGTGAAACGGGAAAAGATCGAGGAGAAGCTTGAGAGGATACGTAAGATCAAGTCCCAGAAGCTGGAGGAGCTGGAAGCGCAGGCGAAGAGCTATTTTGCAGCGCATGAGAAAGCTGCTCAGGAGGAGCCACGGTTTATGGAAATCTTCAGACAGGAAAGAAACCGGATGTCCGGACGGACAGATCGGGAGTATAAGCGTCTGGAGCGAATCCTGCGCAGGAACCCGGATGCGGTCTCCAGCAGGTATCGGGAAGCACTTGGACAGATCAGAGAACTCATTACGGAAAATAAAAAATAATAAAGCAGAAGCAGGAGGAATTGAAATATGAGCAAAATGATTGATACGATGAGACAGCTTAATTGTGACATTGATGCGGCAATGGATCGTTTCTTAAATGATGAAGAGTTTTATAAGGAATGTCTTTGTCAGGTGCTTATGGAGGAGTCCTACGGAAAGCTGGGGGAAGCTCTGAAAGCAGGAAAGGTGGAGGAAGCCTTTGAATATGCACACAGCCTCAAGGGTGTGCTGGCAAATCTTGGGCTGACCCCTCTTCTGAAGCTGGTCACAGAGCTGGTAGAGCCTCTGCGCCAGGGACAGAGTGAAGGGCTTATGCCCGTTTATGAGCGGCTGATTGAGGAGCGTGACAACATGCTCAGGATTTCCAGGGAGTTATAAAAATGCAAAAAGGGCGGTATCGGAAGTTTTCCGAATGCCGCCTTTGCAGATTAGAGCTTTTCAAAATCCTCTGCACCGTGTTTGCAGAGCGGGCAGATAAAATCGTCAGGAAGAGGATCTCCCTCGTAAATATAGCCGCAGATCTTGCAGATGTAACCGGTCTTTTTTTCACCGATAGGAAGCGGCTTTGGTTTGATGTGGTCAAAGTAATACTGATAGGTGACACTTGGTATCTGGTTCAGAATATGGGCTTCTGAAACCTCTGCAATGA
>JAQUYZ010000375.1 GCA_028691625.1 Eubacteriales bacterium | reverse complement strand
GACGAAGGGCCAAAAGGCATCCGTAAGCTTTTATCTGAATGTAGGACGGTTTGCAGCCAGCGGCTCCAGAGCGATGACTCTGATCTTGAGAAACGACGGCGCGGTAGTACATGAGAACGCTTTGCTCGGGCGCTTTACGATTTATGACAAGGTAGGTGATCCGAACAGCGGAGCGGGTACTTATGTCGCCGTTCTGGATATCACCCATCATACCAATCCGGCGGAGGGATTTGACGCGGGGCAGGATAACATGCTTGTTCTTGATATGATCAATAACGGCAGTACGATAATAAAAAATGCGATGCTGACCCTGACCATGCCAGACGGCTTATCCATGAACAATGCCAGCAATTCTCTTGCAATGGGGTACATATCGACGGGGAGCCGCAAGGAGGCCAGCTTTCCCATCCTGGTAGATGCGGATGCGGAATCAAAAGGCTATGCAATCACAGCTGAGATCACCGGCCTGAGCTTCAACAATTCGGCGGTTAGTCTGAAAAAAACCTTCTACATACCCGTAAACGGGTCAGGCACTTCCATTAAAAGTGCAGAGATCACCAATATCAGCGTGCCGGAGCAGGTTTCCGGAGAGGAGGAATTTACTCTTTCCTTTGATGTTAAAAATGAGAACAGCGCAGCTTTGAAGAATGTCAAAATCAGTGTGGATGTTCCCGAGGGTCTTTTGAATAAAACGAAAACCACCTTCATTGAAGCGGAAATACCGGCGGGGAGCAGCAAAAATTACTCTGTCAGATTGTTTGCCGCCGACGGAGCCAAGGAAAAAACATATTCCATGAAACTATCCCTTTCCTCCAACGCGCAGGCGGAGAGCGCCGATGCGGTGATTCAGTATGCCAGCGTTTATGTGAGCGGAGCCGGAGGCGAAAAAACACCTCAGCTCATGGTGGACAGCTACCGCTACGGCGGCACCTTCGTGCAGGCGGGAGAGGAATTTCTCCTGGAGCTTTCGCTTTTCAATACAAGCGGCTCCCATACCATATCGAATATCAAGGTGACGGTCAATGCGGAGGATGGCGCAATCATTCCGGTGAACAGCAGCAGCTCCTTTTATATTGACAAACTCGGGAAAAAAGAGCGGATCGATCAGGCGCTGTTTCTTTCCGTGAAGCAGAGTGCAGAGCAGAAGACAACTCCGCTGACCGTGAAGATGTCCTACGAGGACAGTGCGGGAAATCCGTTTACCTCCGAGGATATCATCTCAATCCCCGTAATGCAGGAAACAAGACTGGAGGTGGATGACGTCATCGCACCGCCGGAATTATACGCAGGAATGCAGACAGGGGTATCGGTACAGTTTTACAATACGGGAAAGACTACCCTCAACAATCTTCGTATCACAGCGGAGGGGGACTTCGACACGCCGGAATCTACGAGCTACTTTGTGGGAAACATGGAGAGCGGCAAAAGCGACAGCTACGATTTCAGCTTTATTCCGAGAAAAGGCGGCACCATGGAAGGCAAAATCATTTTCTCCTATGAGGATGCCTCAGGGGATGTGCAGATCCTGGAACGGCCGTTTACCTTCCAGGTGATGGATGAGATGCCCGCTTTTGACGAGGGGATGATGCCGGAAAACATGGGAAAAACTGACGGCGGCAGCAAGGCGCCATGGGTAATTTTGGGGATTTTGGTGCTGCTTGCAGGGGGTGGAGTTTTTACATGGCGGAAGATCAGGAAAAAGAAGATGCACAGGGAGATGGAAATCGATGAATAACCGCGATCTGATCAGCCTGGCCTTTCGTAATCTCCTGCGGAGAAAAACAAGAACAATCCTGGCCATTATCGGCGTTGTGGTCGGAACCAGCGCCATCATCGTCATGCTGTCCATCGGCTTCGGACTGTCTGCCAGCTTTCAGGAGCAGATCGAAAGCTACGGAAACCTTCATCTGGTGGATGTTTACAGCGGCGGCGGCGGGATGTATTACGGCGGCAGGGGAATGGCTTATTCCGATGGAGGCGTTGCAAATACGGGCACGCTGGACGACAGGGCAATTGCTGATATGGAAAAGATAAAGGGTGTCGACGCCGTATCCCCCAAGGTACAGCTGTACCTCTCTTTTGGCGTGGGGAAATATATTGCCCAGGCTTCCGTGATCGGCATGAAACCCGAGGTCATGCAAAAGTTCGGTTATGACCTGCAGGAAGGAAGATTGCTGGAAGCAGGGGATAAGTTCGCAATGGTATTCGGCAACCAGGTCCCAAGCTGGTTCTATAATCCGAAAAAAACCTGGGGAAGCTCCTGGGGCGGAGAAGCGCAGGTTGACGTCATAACAAACAAGATGATCGTCACTGCCGACGAGAGTTACGGCCAAAAGCTGCCGCAAAGGCAGAGCTCCGATGAGGATAAGATCGACTACAAGGAATACAAAGCCAAGGGCGTCGGAATCCTGGCAAATCCCAACGACGATTCCGCGTACAATGTTTATATGAGCCTTGAGGGCGTGGAAATCATAAAAAAGGAAGCAGAAAAGGCACGAAAGCAAAGTACCGCCAGTACCGCCGGATACGAGTCTGCCATGGTCTACGTTGGAGACATCAACGACGTGGAGGATGTGAGCAATGCGATCCGGGAAATGGGCTTCCAGACGAGCAGTCTGAACGACTGGCTGAAATCCATGCAGGAGACTGCAAGGATGATCCAGGGGATTTTGGGAGGGATCGGTGCGATATCCCTGCTGGTTGCCGCCCTTGGAATCACCAACACCATGATCATGTCCATCTATGAGCGCACAAAAGAGATCGGTATCATGAAAGTCATCGGTGCAAATTTGGGCGATATCAAAAGGCTGTTCCTGCTGGAGGCCGGTATGATCGGTTTTCTGGGTGGCATCCTTGGTTTAATTTTCAGCTTTATTCTTTCCTTATTGATGAATACCGTTT
>JAQUYZ010000374.1 GCA_028691625.1 Eubacteriales bacterium | reverse complement strand
GCATGTGCGATCGGATTTACGTGATGTGTCAGGGCAGAATCGAGGGAGAACTGCAAAAAGACCAGTTCTCCCAGGAAGCAATTATGAAATATGCGACAGGAACACTGGAGGGAGGATTTGATAATGAGATTGAAGGATAATGCGGGACAGCTGATGCAAAAGTACTCCATCTTTTTTGTACTGCTGGTGATGATCTTGATTTCAGCGGCCATGAACCCGAACTTCTTCGGAGTGAATAATTTAACCAACATCGGAAGACAGCTTGCAGTAGCAACAATTTTAGCTTACGGAGAAATGCTGCTCATTATAAGCGGGATGCTTGATTTGTCAGTCGGTGCGGTATTGGCGCTGTCTGGCGTTCTGTCGGTCGACTTTTATAAGACCACAGGCTCACTTTTCGGGGCATTCGTTTTAGCCATCGTTGTGGCTGTGGCATGCAATCTTGTGAACGCATTTTTCGTAGCCAACTGCAGAATGCCTGCATTCATTGTAACACTTGCCATGACAATGGCGGCCAGAGGGTTAGCACTGATCTATACGAAAGGACAAAATATCCTGCAACTGGGAGACTATAAGGTTTTCGGCCAGGGAAGACTTTCAGATGTTCCGGTTTTGGGGAAAATCACCTTTTTGGAGAATGTACCAATCCCAATTATATTCCTGATCATCATCACCGTGATCATCTGGTACATATTGAACAATACGAAATTCGGACGTTCCCTCTATGCCATCGGCGGCAATGAAGAAGCAGCCATTGCTTCCGGGATCAACGTAGTGCGTTCAAAATATACGGCTTTCATTATCAACGGTGTTCTGGTAGGTATTGCGGGAGTACTCTTCATGTCTCGTGTCAATGCCGGACTTCCCAACGGAGCGATAGGCTATGAAATGGAAGGGCTGACAGCGGCTATCGTGGGAGGAACAAGCTTTACGGGCGGGGTCGGTACTACTCTTGGCACAATGGTAGGCTCCTTTATCATCGGATGTCTGAACAATATCATGAATCTGCAGGGGGTTGATTCCTATGTGCAGCAGGTTGTAAAGGGAGGAATCATTGTGGCGGCAGTACTTTACGACTTGAAGTTCAAAAACAAGAAAAACGTCAAGATTATCCTTCGGGATAAGGGTGACAAAGGATCTGCATCTTAATGTCTCTCCATTTATTAATTTAAATAAATGAAAAAGAAAGGAAAAGGAGAATTATGAAAAGGAAAATTTTAGCAGTTCTATTGGTTTTAACTCTTGTAGCTGCTACGATGGTTGGCTGTGGAGGCCAACCTGCAGCGGAACAGAACGGCGGGGAAGAGGGTACTGTGTACAGAGTCGCCTATATTGCAAGAGCTCAGTCCGACTCATTTGCGGCATGGCTTGCAAATGAAATGAAAGCAGCAGCGGCAAAATATGATGATATTGAGCTTGACATTTTTGATGGTCAGGCTGATGACGAAAAAGAAAATGCTGCGATTGAAAACGCAATTACAAACGGGTACAACGCGATCATCGTACAGCCAAACAACGGGGAGGCACAGAGACCTTATGTGGAGCAGATTGTTGATGCAGGAATCATTGCGATTACAACCAATGCTCGTATTGACGGTATTGAAGGCGCCTCTTCGGTTGACGCGGATCCCTATGTACAGGCTCAAGTAAATGCAGAACTGGCGATCGAACAGATCCCTCAAGACGGCAGAGTTGTAGTCCTGAAAGGCCCCTCAGGCAACTTCCATGCGGATGAACGGCTGAAAGCCTGGAACGAAGTATTCTTTGCAGCAAGACCCGATGTTACCATCGTTGGGGAAGATTTTGCCAACTGGAACAAGGACGAAGCGATGCAGCTTATGGAAGACTGGGTAACGTCCCAGGGCAAAATTGACGCGATCGTGTCAATGAATGATAACATGGCAGCCGGTGCATTGGAAGTAGTAAAGGATGATCCCAATTACAAGGACATCTTATCCTATGGTGTTGACGGCACCGCCGAAGCATGCCTCCTGATTGAAGAGGGCGTAATGACCGCAACCTGCTTACAATCTGCTATCGATCTGGCCGAGCTGAATATTGAAACGGTACATAAACTGTTAACCGGGGAAGAAACACAGGTTGATACGGATATTGACGCGAAGCTAATTACAAAGGATAATGCAAGCGAATATGTAGAGGTTTACAGAGAAAGAGGCCTGATCACGGAGTAATAACATTAAAAAGGGTCAGTGCTTAGGGCAGAAAAAGGAACTTGAACACAAACGAGGAGGGTGTCTTTCATCTCAATAAAGACACCTTTCTTAAAATCAACCGCAGACGCTTGAAGTATGGAATCAGAAAGGATATGGGAGTATGAAAAATAGAGCGGTTTATATGACTGAATTGAACAAAATGGAAATTCGCGAAATAGCCGTACCCGAAATAGAGGAAAATGAAGTATTGGTGAAACTGGAATATGTCGGGATATGCGGTTCGGACGTGCATTACTTCCATGACGGAAGATGCGGAGATTTTGTGGTTGACGGAGAATTCATGCTGGGACATGAATGCGCCGGCGTTGTTGAAAGGGTAGGCGGCGGGGTGACAAAGCTTGCTGTCGGCGATAAGGTGGCGCTTGAACCGGGAATTACATGTGGACAGTGTGAATTCTGCAAATCCGGGAAATACAATCTGTGCCCTGATGTACAGTTTCTGGCAACACCACCTGTACAGGGATGCTATGAAAATTATATTGCATTCCCGGAAAATCTATGTTTTAAATTACCTGAAAATATCTCTACGAAAGAAGGAGCTTTAATTGAACCTTTGTCGGTTGGAATTCATGCGGCTTCACAGGGTCAGGTAGGCCTTGGCGATCATGTAGTCATTCTTGGCGCAGGCTGTATCGGTCTTGTGACCTTATTGGCATGCAAAGCTTATGGAGCCAC
>JAQUYZ010000373.1 GCA_028691625.1 Eubacteriales bacterium | reverse complement strand
CCTGGGTAACAAGATTAATCGCAAGAAATGCAAGCCAACTGCTTTTCAACCTGAATCCGAATAACCAGAAAATCATGCCCTCCAGGAGCAGAGTAAGCAGCAGCCGGATCGATACCAAAAGTACTGTGCGGAAGGGGTAGGTACCCGGAGTAAGCTCGCGGTTGGCCAGATTCAGAGTGTATACGTTGTTATAACGCTGCAGGGGCGCATCCGGCGTATATTCAAAGTTCTCTCCGCCAGCGGAAATCTTGAATCTGTACTCGCCATGGGACTGCATATCCCGCGAATAAAAAACATAATATCCTTCCCAGGCAATCCGCTGCGGAATTGCTTTCGTTTTCTTGTCACCGGATTCCATTATAATCGAAAGATCGTCAGGCGGATTATTGACGAGAATGAGCAGAGACGGCGGTTCGGCGGAATTTGCCGAGACTGCTGCGGGCACGCAAGCGGCCATCAAGGTGCTCAGAACCATAATCAATACCATACGCTTATATGTTTTGTTCACATCAGCCCTCCTGCTGTAACGTCCGGAGTTTCCCCTGAAATACCGTATCTGTGTCCTTGCAGAGGTATTGAACCGTTCTGCAAGGCGTAGATCCCTGCAGTAAGGCCGGCAATTCCGGCCCCGACAATAATAACTTTTTTCATATTGAATTCCCCCTTATCATATCAACAATCCAGTTGCTGTCAGGGCAGGGCGCTTCGGGTGTCTGTGCCATTTGTTCCGCGATTCCCTGAATGGCGCACCAATAGGCGATGGCAAGCGCATAAGGATTCCCCTCCCGAATTGTCCCGTTTGCCTGTCCTTTTTGAATCAAAGCCACCGTCGGCGTGTAGATATCAAACCCCTCCAGCATGCCCTTAATGCGTTGCGGCGCCGCTTCGTTATAAAAAGCCTGGCTCATCAGTACAAACATTTTCGCGGCAAACGATTCTGTCTTGATATCGTGAAATATTGTCTTTGCGGTGCACTCAAAAAACTCCAACGGTTCCATATCCGTTGGTGCCATGGCTCCCATCGGCCCGGCAATGCCCAGCGTGATCAACTCCTCGTAGAGCTTTTCCTTCGACCCAAAATAATGAAATAGCAGTCCTGCGCTCATACCGACCTGTTCTGCTATATCACTGACTTTCGTTGCAGCATATCCCTTTCGGATAAACAGGTCAAGCCCTGCCGACAGAATTTCATTCCGCCGTTTTTTCTTTTGTTCTTTACGTAAAACCAAATTGTTGAACCTCAATTCATTGAATATATATTCAATATTATAGGCATGATCATGTCATGGTGTCAAGAACAAATGATCGACAAAAAAACAAATCACCTGCACAATAAGATACCGTGCAGGTGCTGCTTAGAATTTTCTCTTCATTCTTTTTCTGATTTCGTAATATGCGTATCTAATCACTGCGAGGATGAAAACTATGTACAGTAATCCTATGAACCAGTCAGCCATATTACTCATATCTGCTCATAGCCCCCTACTTTTTATTTGGTGTCATTCTATGATATTCACATCCATTGCGTTACTGACATTCTCAATTCCTTATTTTCACAAAATTAAGTCCGGTTTTTTAATTTCATAAAGGGCATACTAATGAATACGGAGGTGATATGATGAATACCGGCACGGTAAAATGGTTTAACGCAGACAAGGGCTTCGGCTTTATTTCAAATGATAGCGGTGGCGAAGATGCTTTCGTTCACTTTTCAGATATTGTGTCCGAAGGATACAAGTCTCTTAGCGAGGGTCAAAAAGTTACCTATGATCTGGAATCTGATCCAAAGAACGGCAAGCTGAGAGCCGCACGCGTTACAATTGTCGACTAGGCACATCCAAATTTGAGTTGGCTGGAAGGAATTCTTCTTCGATTTAATAGTTCCAAATTTCAAAAATATGAGAGGCGTAGTTTGCCTCTCATATTTTATTTATACAGCGATATCATGATCCCTTTCCCATTCCTCAAGGGAATCTCGCTCACATTCGTCTAATTTACGCTGTTCTATGGTCTTTCGCTCTATTCCAAGCAACTTGCTGCCGAAAATCGCCAAGAGAACTGATAAGGAACTAAAGAGTGCCCCCATTTTGGCTGCGCCTTGAAGGCTCGAATCAGAAAATGCCACTCCGGCAACAAACAGGGCAACGGTCAAACCTAATGAGGCCACCATTCCGGCAACAAGAAGATCTTTATGATTCATCCCCTTGGGCAGCGGGAAACCCATCAGCGCGGCCACGGATCCCATGATATAAACTCCCAGTGTCTTACCGATCAGCAAAGCGATAAACACCAGCCAGGTTACAGTGCTGATTTCCGAAAACTCAACGCCTGCATTCGTTAAACCAAACAGTAAAAGTCCAAAGTCGACAAAGATTTTCCATTCATGCTCAAATTGCTTCAGGGTTGAGTGATCGCACGAATCGTCCTCAAACAAATGCACTCTTTCTTTTCTGGAATGGGGTAAAAACGGAATGATAAATACAAGGGCAAGAGAAGAATGGATTCCCGTTAAATAGAGGCCGATCCAACTCAGTATTCCGCCAAAAATAATATAAGGCCAATAGCTTTTTACCTTCGCTTTACCGAGAAGGAATGCAATCAGCATTCCTGCAGCCGTAAGGATTAACCATTTTGGCGCTAAAGGGTTTAACGGATCCGGATAAAAGAAGGCTATGATGAAAAGGCCGATCCCGTCATCTGCAATCGCCAATAACAGTAAAAACGAAACAGCGGGGTGATACGCCCCAAAAACAAGACGGGCGACCAGCCAGGCTAAAGCGATGTCTGTCGCAGTAGGAATGCCCCATCCATTAACGAAATCCGGACTGCCGAAAAAATTGTTCAGGGCCAGATATACAACCACCGGGCCCATTACCCCGCCCAGTGTGGCCATAAGTGGGTTGACCGACCGT
>JAQUYZ010000009.1 GCA_028691625.1 Eubacteriales bacterium | reverse complement strand
AGGAAGAAGTGGAACGGATGCTCGGCATTGTATGTGCCCGGCCGATACAAATCAACGGCACAAGCAGAACCGACGCCGGGGTTCACGCATATGGCCAGAGAGCGAGCTTTACGGCAGAATTCAGCATTCCCATCGGGAAAATTCCTTTGGCTGCAAACGGTATACTTGCTTCTGCAGCGTCGGGAAAAACCAGAAAAGCCTCCGGAGATGTTGCCATACTGGCCGCAGAAGAGGTACCGTTAGATTTTCACGCCAGATTTGACGCCTTGGGGAAAAAATATATCTACAAAATCAGCCAATCGCAGAAACCCAACCCCTTCCAGAGAAATTACTGCTGCCAGATCTGCAGGCGGCTGGATCTGGAGGCGATGATGCAGGCCGTGCCGCACTTGATCGGAACCATGGACTTCAAATGCTTTCAGGCGGCAGGAGGCAAAAAATTGGAATCCACCGTCAGAACGATTCACGGAGCCAGGCTTGTCCCCCTTGCGAATCAAATGATCGGACTAGAAATCATCGGTGACGGATTTCTTTACAATATGGTCAGGATTATTGCCGGTACGCTGATCGACGTAGGACTGGGGAAAAAGAATCCGGACGCACTGCCACAGATCATACAAGGGAAAGACAGAACGATGGCCGGGCATACAGCGCCGCCGCAAGGCTTATATCTGGCGGAGGTATATTATAGGAAAGAAAAATTGCAGGAAGCAATCGAACCATATAAAATAATTATTAAGTGAACCGAAAAGGGGTGAGCGTGAAGTGACAAAGAAGATTACGGATCTATTTGGAAAAAAGATTATCATATGTGATGGTGCCATGGGCACGATGCTCCAGAAATACGGATTAAAAGCAGCTGGGCCGCCCGAGCTTCTCAGCTTTACGCATCCGGAAATAATCAAAGACATATATATGAAATATTTTCAGGCGGGAAGTGATTTTGTATCCTCCAACACCTTCGGCTGCAACCGGCTGAAGATGGAAAAGACAGGATACACGGCTCCTCAGGCAGCGGCACAGGCTGTCAGACTGGCAAAGGAAGCAGCCGCGGAATTCATGGCACAGTCCAAAGAAGAAAAGGAGCCCTTCGGTAAGTTTGCGGCTCTGGATCTGGGTCCCGTCGGCAAGCTGATGGAGCCTTCGGGAGATCTTTCCTTTGAAGAGGCGTATGACCTTTTCAAGGAAGTAATCGTTGCAGGGGCGGAAGCCGGTGCGGATTTTGTGTTCTTTGAAACCTTTATAGATATTCATGAGATGAAGGCAGCGGTGCTCGCGGCAAAAGAGAACTGTGATCTGCCGGTCTTCTGTTCCGTTACCTTCGAGAAAAACGGTAGAATGCTTATGGGAACCGATCCGCATACCGCGGTGAACATCCTTCAGGATCTGGGCATAGATGCGCTGGGAATCAACTGCTCTCTGGGCCCGGAGGAGATGATCGGAATCGCGAAAGAATTTTTGACGTATTCCAAGCTGCCGATACTAGTTCAGCCAAATGCAGGACTTCCTGAACTGATCGATGAAGAGGCAGTATATGACGTCGATATTTCGGAATATGTGGAAGCCATTCAGGAAATGCTTTTGGCGGGTGTTGCCATCGCGGGGGGGTGCTGCGGAACGAATCCAGATTATATTAAAGCGCTTACGGACAGCATTCAATCGAAGAATTATCCAGCCTTATCGCCTGACGCGGACAATCTGAGAAACGAAAAAGCCATGGCTGCGGTCAGCTCATCAGTTAAAACTGTGACCTTTGGCGATAAGCCCCGGATTCTCGGAAATCGAATCAATCCCAACAGAAATGAATCGATAAGAGAAGCATTAAAGGCAAAAAAATTCTCATTGATAAGGAAAGAAGCGGCCAATCAGGTGAAAGAGGGCGCGGATGTTTTAAGTGTCAACGTGGGATTGCCTGAAACGGATGAACTTGAATTGATGATCGAGGTGATCAAAAGGATATCCTACCTTAATGTTCCGCTGCAGATTGAAAGTACTGACCCGAAGGTCATTGAGGCTGCGGCGAGACTTTACAACGGAAAGATTGTCATAAGTTCCGTAAACGTCAAGACAGAGAGCATGAAAACCTTGTTGCCGATCGTGAAGAAATACGGTGCTTGCGTTATCGCAGACACGCAGAATGAAAACGGCTTGCCGCAAAGCATGGAAGAAAGACTGGAGATTGCGGAGCAAATCATCAGGACAGCGGACAGCTACGGCATCGGCAGGGAGAGGATCCTGATTGACTGCCTGGCACAGACCGTTCCGCTGGATCCGGATCATATGGCTTGAGAGGGAATGGAACTTTTCGGTGAAGATTCACATCTAAGATTTGGCAATACGATGTTATTTTGGAAGGAGAACGGTATGGACAGACCAAGTTGGGATCAATACTTTATGGAAATGGCTGAAGTAACACAGAAAAGATCGACCTGTATGAGAAGACAGGTTGGTGCAGTTATCGTCAAAGATAAGAGAATCATGGCAACCGGCTA
Organism: Eubacteriales bacterium; assembly: GCA_028691625.1. Taxonomy (GTDB): domain Bacteria; phylum Bacillota; class Clostridia; order Peptostreptococcales; family Anaerovoracaceae; genus Anoxybacterium. The sequence goes on along the minus strand of JAQUYZ010000009.1, from coordinate 10,918 downwards.
CAACGGCGCACCCATCGGCATCAAGCATTGCGAAGAACGCGGAGGGTGTTTAAGGCAAAAGCTGAACGTCCCGTCAGGACAGAGACACGAGCTTTGCATGGCCCTTCATGCGGAGCAGAATGCGATTATTCAGGCGGCATATCTGGGGCAGAGCATCGCGGGCGGGACCATTTACTGCACCCATCAGCCCTGTGTGATCTGTGCCAAAATGATCATTAATGCAGGTCTCACAAGAATCGTAGTGAAAGAAGGATATCCCGACGAGCTTTCCCGGGAGATCCTGACGGAAGCAGGACTGAAAATTGAAATGTTCGATGAGCTGAAATAACTGTTTTCACGAAAACCGCCGTCTTTCAAATGCTGCGCATAAAGACGGTAATAGGTTTCACGGTTTTCTCAGAAAACACTTATTTCTTTCAGTACCGGCCTAATACATAGGAAAAAGAGACAATGGAAGGACGAGAAGATGAATCAGTTTGTACTAATATTTTTATTTGCATTCGCATTGGCATTGATATTTACTCCTGTGGCAATCAGGATCGCACCAAAAATCGGAGCGGTGGACATTCCGAAGGATAACCGGAGAATGCACACAAAAGCGATGCCGAGATTCGGCGGAATGGCGATTTATATCGGTACCGTGACCTCGATGCTGATCTTTCTTCCCTTCAGCACGCAGCTGATGGGAGTCATCGCCGGAGGCACGCTGATTTTTCTGGTCGGTATCATCGATGATTTAAGGAATCTGCCGGCAAAGGTAAAGCTTGGCTGTCAAATAATCTGTGCGTTTATTCTGTTTCAATTCAGTGTAAGAATTTCCTTTATCGGGAATCCTTTTGGAGAGGGATACTATTTCCTGCCATGGATCATCAGCCTGCTGGTAACGGTGATCTGGGTCGTGGGGATTACGAATACGATCAATCTGATCGACGGGCTGGACGGCCTGGCCGGCGGGGTGGCCTTTATCGCATCCATTTCCATCGCATACACTGCCTTCATCCACGGCAGGACGGAGGCCTGCATGGCGATGCTGGCCATAGCGGGAGGTGCATTGGGCTTCCTTCCTTTCAACTTCAACCCGGCAAAAATTTTCATGGGAGACGGCGGTGCGCTGTTTCTGGGATTCATGCTGGCAGGCCTTTCCGTCATGAGTCCGATGAAAAGTGCAACCATGCTTGCAACTGTGGTTCCGGTACTGGTGCTGGGTCTTCCTATCTTTGATACAGCCTTCGCGATCCTGAGAAGAGTGATCAATAAACGGCCGATCATGGAGGCAGACAAAGGTCACCTCCATCATCGCATTATGGCAGCAGGACTGGGGCAGAGAAGAACTGTGCTGACCCTTTATGGAATCAGCGGCGTCATGGGAGTGGCAGCGATCCTGATCAGCAGGGATCTGCTCATTGAGTCGGGATTGCTGATTATCATAGCGGCTACTTTTATCTATGTATTCCTGACCGATCCAAACAGTACAGGGCTGAATCTGAAGGCTGTCAATACGGAGGCCCTGGAAAAGAAGCAGAAAAAACAGGAGGAATAGCATGAAAGTTTTAACCGTGTTTGGAACACGACCCGAGGCAATTAAAATGGCGCCTCTTGTAAAGAAACTGAACGAAGAACCGGAAATCGAATCAATCTTGTGCGTAACGGCCCAGCATAGGGAAATGCTGGATCAGGTACTTGGCTTGTTTGAACTGGTTCCCGATTACGACCTGAATATCATGAAACCGAATCAGACCATAAGCCAGATCACTTCCAACGTGCTGATGGGACTGGAAGAAGTATTTAAGAAGGAAAACCCCGATATCGTACTGGTCCACGGAGACACCACAACGACCTTTGCAGCTTCGCTGGCGGCTTTTTATCAGCAGATCAGAGTCGGGCATGTGGAAGCGGGCCTCCGAACCTATGACAAGTATTCTCCTTATCCGGAAGAGATGAACCGGATTCTGACAGGCCGCATCGCAGATCTGCATTTTGCGCCGACGGAGAGGAACCGGCAGAATCTGCTACGGGAAGCGATCCCGGATGAAAAGGTTTTTATTACTGGAAACACGGTTATCGATGCGCTGCTTCAGGTGGCCGGCAAGCCCTATTCCTTTGAAAACGATACATTGAAGAAGATCAATTTTGAAAAAAAGAGAGTGATCACGGTAACCTGTCATCGCAGGGAGAACCTGGGCGAGAATATGGAGCAGATCTTCTGTGCGATCCGAGACATTGCTGCTGAATTTGAAGATACAGAAATCATTTATCCCGTACACATGAACCCGAAGGTAAGGGAGACTGCAGGCAAGGTTCTGGGAAACGCGGGCAGAATTCACTTGATTGAGCCGCTGCAGTACCAGCCTTTTGTCAATCTCATGGCCAGGTCCTATCTCATCATAACTGATTCCGGAGGAATGCAGGAGGAAGCTCCTTCCCTCGGAAAACCGGTGCTGGTGGTGCGAAGGGAGACGGAGCGGCCGGAGGCTGTTGAGGCAGGCACCGTAAAGCTTGCAGGCGTTTCCAGAGATGCGATTTATCGAATGACGAAGGAGCTTCTCGAACAAGAGGAAGCGTACGGCAAAATGGCACACGCAGTCAATCCCTACGGCGATGGCCATGCTTGTGAAAGGATTATCAAAATATTATTGAATTATGGAAAACAAACAGACAGTAATAATTGAAAGCAAACCATTGTACAAGACCCTCGCGAGGGTCGCTTTTCCGATTGCGCTGCAAAGCCTAATCATGTCTTCCCTGAATCTGCTGGACAACCTGATGGTTGGAAGTCTCGGCGAAGTAGAGTTGGCTGCGGTAGGGATTTCTTCTCAGTTATTCTTTGTTCACTTTGGTGTAATATTTGGATTTGCCAGCGGCACTTCCGCCTTTATGGCACAGTTTTGGGGCAAGCAGGATCTTCACAGCATCCGTAAGGTAACCGGTTTTGCAGTTATAGTATGCTTTGCCGTCAGCATGCTGTTTTTCTTGCCTGCAGTTCTGATGCCCGAACGATTGCTGCGCCTGTTTACCGATATTCCGGAGGTCATTCAGCTGGGAAAAAGCTATGTGAGAATTGCAGCGATCAGCTTTCTGACGCTGGGCGTCGTTTTTCCCTTTTCGGCAACGCTTCGCGCTACACAGCAAACCGCCACCCCCCTGAAGATCGGTGCGGTGATTTTTACATCCAACACCGTATTGAACTATATCCTGATCTTCGGGAGCTTTGGTGCTCCCGCACTGGGCGTTGAAGGAGCAGCCATTGCGACTGCAATTTCAAGGCTGCTTGAACTGGTCCTTTATTTCTATGTTGTCTTTATAAGGAAAAACAGGATCGCGGGAAGGGCGGGAGAATTTTTCGGCTGGCATAAGCCGTTTGCAGCCAAAATTCTTGTGACGGCGGTTCCGGTTATGGTGAATGAAACCATGTGGAGCCTGGGTATGGCAACATACAATGCAGCATACGGAAGGATGGGCGTTACTGAATTTGCAGCGATTCAGGCAAGCAACACCCTGAACACGCTCTTTATTCTCGCGATCTTCAGCCTGGGCGATGCACTCCTCATTCTGGTCGGTCAGCGAATCGGAATGGGCCAGATGGAGTATGCCTATGCATTGACGAAACGGCTTCTGCGGATCGGAATCTGTGTGGGAGTGACATCCGGCTTGCTGCTGATCCTGGCATCGCAATTTATCATCCGCCTGTTCAATTTTACGCCCGAGGGACAGCATTATGCACTGCTGATCATTTGTATTTACGGTTTCTTTATGCCGTTGAAGGTTTTCGGCGGACTGAATATTGTGGGAACGCTGCGGTGCGGCGGTGATACCCGGTTTGCCATGCTTCTGGAGGTGGGTTGTGTCTGGTTCATCGGTGTTCCTCTGGTCTTTTTCGGTGCGCTCTGTTTGGCGCTTCCGATTTACTTTGTAGTTCTCATGGCACAGACGGAGGAAGTGGTAAAGAGTATCTTCTGCTGGCGCCGTTTCCGATCAAGAAAATGGTTGAATAACCTGGTCTCTGACCTATAGGAAAAAGATTGGAATTTAGCGTTTTTTCTCGAAGCTTGACGAGGCCACAAATTGGATATTCCGTCGAATTCATTGATTTCAATGGTTTGGAGGAATTTTTTTAAATGACAAAATTTTCAGAATGTTTATTTTTTAACGATACTTTACTTTTCCTGATATAGGACTATAATAATATAATACCGTGCAATGGACAGGGGAATTTAATTACAATGGATGGTTTAACCTCCTTTAAGAATGAGATTTTTAAATACGGGATTATGGCTGCTGCCATTATTGAACTGGCATCATTGCCTTTTATGGGGTTGGATGTTCAGTTTTTCTATGGTCTTTCACTGGGCACGGCAATCGCGATTGTCAATTTCAATCTGATGGCCTTCACTTTCTGGATGACGTTGGAAAAGCGAAAAAGCGCCATCGCCTTTATCGGCTTTCTTGTGAGGCTTGCGATTTACGGAACGGCTTTTTACATGTCAATGAGGATAAGCCTGATCAGCGCCCTGGGCACTGCACTGGGGTTTTTCACCTTAAAACTTGCACTATTCTATCTTCACGGATTTAAATCGGAATTTTCGAAGGGAAGAGTCGTCCGGGAAGAGCCGGAAGAGCTGCAGCCGAAAAAGCACTGGTATGATTTTAATGAACGCGATGATTGAGAACAATTTACCATATAAAGAAAATGACAAATATGACGATTAAAGAAGTAGAAATAAATGTGACAGGAAAGGAAGGTTATATATGGAATTAGGGCCACGAATTATATTCAGCATAGGAGACCTGAACATAACGGAAACGGTCTGTTATGCCTGGGTTGTAAGCATTGTCATGATTGCATTTGCGCTGATTTCCACCAGTAAGATGAGCCGGATTCCGAAGGGCTCCCAGGCATTTGCCGAATTGATTGTTGAATTTATCTACAATCTGGTCGGAAGCACCATGGGAAAACAGCACACAAATTTCGCACCGTATATCGGAACGCTGTTTATTTTTCTGATTCTTGGAAACTCACTGGGCTTATTTGAGCAAAGGCCGGTCACTGCAGATTTGAACACAACATTTGCTTTGGCGGGAATCACATTTTTCCTGATCCATTACAATGCGATCCGCTCCAAAACGCTGAAAGGATATATCAAGCATCTGTCGGATCCCTATCCATTTATGCTTCCCATCAATCTGGTCGGTGAGCTTGCGTTTCCGCTTTCCATATCCTTCCGATTGTTCGGCAACATCACAGGCGGAGTTATCATTATGGCACTGCTCTTCGGGGGACTGGAAGGAATCACGGAAGGTATGGAGATCACAATTCCATTCCTGCTGATCGGTATCCCGCTTCCTGCCAACTTCTTCTTCGATATCTTCGAAGCCGGATTGCAGGCGTTCATTTTCACTATGCTAACAATGGTATTCATTGCAAATGGAATGACTTCGCAGGAGCACCATTAATAGATAAATAATAAGTATAAGAATAAATGATTTAAGGAGGAATTTAGTTATGTCATTAGTAACACCAGAAGCATTTGTATTGGGTATGTCCGCTCTTGGAGCAGCCATTGTCATGATCGGCATCCTGGGTATCGGTATCGGGCAGGGCTTTGCGGCAGGAAAGGCAGTTGAAGGCGTTGCGAGACAGCCGGAGGCACAGGGAGATATTTTAAAGACAATGCTGGTTGGTCAGGCAGTAGCGGAAACCACAGGTATCTTTGCTTTCATCGTATCCATCGTGCTCCTGTTTGCGAATCCTTTTATTAGTATGCTGTAGCCGGTAATGAAGGCTATGGTATTAAAGTGTAAGCAAGAAAGGAGGGAAATGCCTTGGAAAAATACGCAGATTTAATCCATCTTGATTGGACCTTGCTGATGGTAGCGGTTAACGTCCTGATCCTGTATGTAATACTCAAGCATTTCTTCTTCGAAAAAGTGCATAATTTCATGCTCGACCGGCAAAATGCCGTAAAGGATGCCTTTGACCAGGCAGACCGCACGAACAAAATGGCGGATGATATGCTGGGTAAATACAATAAGCAGATTGCTGACATAGAAAATGAGGGCAGAGAAATCATCAAGAACGCCAAGATCAAAGCGGATGCGCAGGCAAAGGACATTACGGACGAAGCAAACAGCAAAGCGAGTGAAATGATTTTGCAGGCACAGAGAGAAATTGAAAGAGAGAAGCTCAAAGCGGTCAGCGAAATGAGACAACAAATTGCAAGTCTGGCGATTTATGCGGCGGAAAAGATCATTGAGAAGCAGCTTGATGCATCCGGACAGGAAGAGATTATACAGCGAGTAATTGAACAGGCAGGTAGTTCGGAATGGCGGAATTAACGGTTGATATGACATATGGGAAAGCCCTCTTTGAAGCGGCATCCGATTGTAATAAAATGGGCATCATTCTGGAGGAAGCGCTTGAATTGCTGGAGATTTTAGAACAGAATCCGGATTTCAGCGAGTTCATCAAAACTCCGGTCATTTCTGCTGCCGAAAAAAAGCTGGCGATCCAGAAAATCTTTTCGGGGAAGATCTGTGATGAACTGCTCAATCTGCTGTTCATTCTGATCGACAAGAGAAGAGCCGGAGCGCTGAAGACCATCGTGAAACGATATCAGTATCTTATGGACGAAAGCAATGGCTTCTCCATCGGAACGATATTCTCCGTGAATCCTCTTTCCAGGGAACAGCTTTCGGTCTTCGAGGAAAAGACGGGCAAGCTGATTCGGAAGAATGTAAAGTTGGAGAATAAAACAAACTCCGCGATTATTGGCGGAGTCAGGATCTTTATAGAAGGCAAGGTGATTGACGCCACCATCAGAAAACGGCTCAATAACCTTAGTGAAAGCCTCAAATAGAACGGAAGGAGGATGTTGCACCTATGAATTTAAGACCAGAAGAGATAAGTGCGGTTATACGGGAACAAATCAAACAATATAAGAACGAGCTGGAAATCTCAAATTTTGGGACAGTCATACAGGTGGGAGACGGGATTGCCAGAATCTACGGCCTTGATCAATGCATGGCCGGCGAACTTCTGGAGTTTCCCAATGATATATACGGCATGGCATTAAACCTGGAAGAGGATAATGTCGGTACGGTAATCCTGGGTCCGGATAACGAAATCAAAGAAGGCGATGTCGTGAAACCTACAGGCAGAGTCGTTGAGGTACCGGTCGGACAGGAGCTGATCGGCCGCGTTGTCAATGCGCTGGGCCAACCCATTGACGGCAAAGGACCGGTCCGCACAACGAAAACGAGACCGATCGAACACAAAGCGCCGGGCGTACTGCAGAGGAAATCCGTGAATCAGCCGTTACAGACAGGAATCAAGGCCATTGACTCCATGATCCCGATCGGCAAAGGCCAGAGAGAATTGATCATTGGAGACAGACAGACGGGGAAAACCGCCATTGCGATTGATACCATCATCAATCAGGCAGAGGAAGATGTAATCTGTATCTACGTAGCCATCGGACAAAAGAAATCCACTGTTGCACAGATGGTGCAAACTTTAGAGAAAAAAGGCTCCATGAAATATACCATTATCGTTTCCGCAACAGCCAGTGAAGTGGCGCCGCTGCAATATATTGCACCCTATGCGGGCTGCGCTATGGCGGAAGAGTTTATGAATCAGGGCAAACATGTTCTGATCATCTACGATGATCTCTCCAAGCACGCGGTGGCTTATCGGGCCATGTCGCTGCTGCTGAGAAGACCTCCGGGAAGAGAAGCGTATCCGGGCGATGTGTTTTATCTTCACAGCAGACTGCTGGAAAGAGCCGCCAGGCTTTCTGACGAACTCGGCGGAGGCTCGATCACAGCGCTGCCGATCATAGAAACACAGGCAGGCGATGTATCTGCCTATATTCCGACCAATGTGATTTCCATTACGGACGGTCAAATTTTTCTGGAATCAGAACTGTTCTTCACAGGGCAGAGACCGGCGGTAAATGCAGGTATTTCCGTATCCCGTGTGGGAGGGAATGCGCAGATCAAGGCCATGAAAAAGGTTTCCAGCAAGGTTAAGCTGGAATTGGCACAGTACAGGGAGCTGGCCAGCTTCTCACAGTTCGGCTCCGATCTGGATAAGGATACGAGGGCAAGGCTTGATCACGGTGTCATTTTAATGGAAATTTTAAAACAGCCTCAATATTCCCCGGTCAAGATCGAACATCAGGTCATGATCATCTTTGCCGCTACCAATCATTACCTTGCGGATGTGCCTGTGGAGGAAATCAAGAAATTTGAGAAAGAATTCTATGAGTTCATGGACACACAGCATCCCGGAATCGGAAAAGAAATCAAAACTACGGGAAAGCTGGAAGCGGATGCAGAAGAAAAATTAAAAGCTGCGATTGAGGAATTTAAAAAGACGAGAAATTCCAGGTGACAGCCTGAGGAGGAGGAGGTGACGGCATGGCATCCAACAACATGAGGGATATCAAGCGCAGAATACGAAGCGTAAACAGTATGGAGCACATAACCAATGCGATGAAGCTGGTTTCTGCCGCTAAACTGAGAAAAGCCAAAAACACCTTTGAAAAGACAAGAGAATATTTCCACTATGTCACCGAATCCATAGAGGAGATTTTCAATAATACCGGTGAAGTTCCATTGCAGTATCTGAAGGGAAACCGGGAAATCAAAAAGACCTGTTATATCATCGTGACCAGTTCGAGAGGTCTCTGCGGCAGTTTTAACTCCAACGTAATCAAGGAGGCGGCCAGAGAGATCGCAGCAGCCCCGGAAAAGCCGGTCATCGTTGCAATCGGCGGGAAAGGGAAAGAGCACTTTGAAAAGCGCGGCTATGAAATCTTCGAGGAATACATGCTGCCGCCGGAAAGCATTTCTTTTGTGGAAACCCACGATATCAGCAAGCCGATTATCGAATTGTACGATTCCGGAAAGATCGATGAGGTGGTAATGATCTATACCTCCTTTGTCAGCTCCCTGGAACAGAAGGTAAAGAACGTAACGCTGCTTCCCTTTGAGCTCCATAGAGATCCGGATTTTCCGAAGCTGGAGAAGCAGGTGGACTATGAGCCTTCTGTTGAGAGCGTATTCAACTATCTGGTGCCAAAGTATGTGGAAATCATGGTGTACGGCGCCATTGTAGAATCTGCCACCTGTGAGCATGCGGCAAGACGTATCGCAATGGAAAATGCGACGGATAACGCAAGGGAGATGATAGGCGAGCTTACCCTCTTCTACAACAGAACGAGACAAGCAGCCATCACGAATGAAATCTCAGAAATTGTTGGCGGCGCCGAAGCACTGAAATAAAAGAAGCCAGCAACAAAATACTGCACATAATTAGTGAGTAAGGAGGGAAAGAAATGAGCCATAAAGGAACGATACATCAGATCATCGGACCTGTAATCGATATAAAATTTATGCCGGAGGAAATGCCGGAGCTGCTCAATGCGATCACCATTCATTTTGAAGACAGAGAAATCGTAGCGGAAGTAGCTCAGCATATCGGCGATGACGTTGTCAGATGTGTTGCCCTATCCTCCACGGATGGACTGACAAGAGGCATGGAAGCTGCAGACAGCGGCGCACCGATCAGGGTTCCGGTTGGGAAAGAAGTTCTGGGCAGGCTGTTCAATGTAATCGGGGATACCATTGACGAAAAGGGGCCTGTAGCGACAGAGCGGAGAATGCCGATCCACAGAGCAGCGCCTTCCTTTGACGAGCAGGATACCAGCTCCCAGATTTTTGAAACGGGAATTAAGGTTGTTGACTTGATTGCACCCTATACCAGAGGCGGAAAGGTCGGCCTCTTCGGTGGTGCCGGAGTCGGGAAGACCGTATTGATTCAGGAGCTGATTAACAACATCGCAAAAGAACACGGAGGCATTTCTGTATTTGCCGGAGTCGGAGAAAGAACGAGAGAAGGGAACGACCTTTACTACGAGATGATTGAATCCGGCGTTATTGAAAAAACAGCCATGGTCTTCGGACAGATGAACGAACCGCCCGGAGCAAGAATGAGGGTAGCCTTGACCGGCCTCACGATGGCAGAGCATTTCAGAGATGAAGAAGGTCAGGACGTACTTCTTTTTATTGACAACATTTTCAGATTTACTCAGGCCGGTTCCGAGGTATCCGCATTGCTTGGCCGTGTGCCGAGTGCAGTAGGCTACCAGCCGACACTGGCTACGGAAATGGGTGCATTGCAGGAAAGGATCACTTCGACAAAGAAGGGCTCCATCACATCCGTCCAGGCCATTTACGTGCCCGCCGACGACTTGACGGACCCGGCTCCTGCCACGACATTTGCCCATCTCGATGCGACAACGGTATTGTCCAGAGCCATCACGGAGCTTGGTATTTATCCCGCGGTAGATCCGCTGGAATCCACATCCAGAATCATGGATCCGCTGATCATCGGGGAAGAGCATTATGAGACAGCCAGAGGAGTGCAAGAGGTGCTGCAGAGGTATAAGGATCTGCAGGATATCATCGCCATTCTCGGCATGGACGAGTTATCGGACTCCGATAAGCTGGTCGTATCGAGAGCAAGAAAAATTCAGCGTTTCCTTTCCCAGCCGTTCAGCGTAGCAGAAGCATTTACCGGTACACCGGGCAAATATATCCCGCTGAAGGAGACCGTAAGAGGCTTCAAAGAGATATTGGAAGGGAAGCATGACGAAATTCCTGAATCTCTGTTCCTGTTTGCCGGTGGAATTGACGAAGTTGTAGAAAGGTTCCAGAAAAATGCCTAAAAGTATGCTGCTGGAGGTAATCACTCCCTCCAAACTCTTTTATAAGGGAGAGGTAGAGCTTGTCGTTGCAAGGACATTGACCGGTGACGAGGGGTATATGGCCGGGCACACCTGGGCAGTCAAGCTGCTTGCCGCAGGAGAACTGTGGTTTCAGGAAGCCGGGTCCAAAGACTTTAAGATCGCCGCTCTCG
>JAQUYZ010000372.1 GCA_028691625.1 Eubacteriales bacterium | reverse complement strand
GGTCGACTCAGCCCAGAATTTTGCTGGAGCTTTGCATCGTAAAGCTCGCATTGGATCAGGCCGGATTTACAAACAGACCGGCACAAACAAGACCGGTTGAAATAAAAATATCAGAATCGAAACCGGCAGAACAAAAACTGGCAGAATCATGTCCGGCGGACGGGATTCGGCAGTTTGAGCCAAAACCCGCCGGATCGAACTTGCAGGAATCGAAAACGGGCGAAGGCATTGATCCCGACAGGCTATGGCACATGGTTTTCGAAGAGGGGGAGACCTTAAAGGGAAGCTTCAATCTTCTTCGTGTCGGGACAACCCTGAAAGAAGTGAATGACAGCTGTTTTGTTGTGGAAGCATCCAATGAAATCACAATGGCCTATGCGATGGAAAATGCATCGGATCTTGAATTGATCATGGAGCGGCACATCGGAAAGCACCTCCGCATGGAGTGCTGTGTTTCAGACGGGGACAGCCGGCAGGAGAAGGAGCGGACAGCCGAAGATCTTGCCAGTGAAATCGGAAACAAATTTGGAATTCATATCGATATACAATAGGAGGATGAATAATGGGAAAAGGAATGAGAGCCGGAAAAAAGCCAAGTGCCGGCGGCGCCGGGAATATGCAGAAGCAAATGCAGCAGATGCAGATGATGCAGAAGAAAATGGAAGAAATGCAGGCCGAGCTTGACACTAAAGAAGTGGAAGCGACTGCGGGCGGCGGCGCAGTCAGCATCACAGTCAACGGCAAAAAGGAAATCGTTAAGGTGGCAATCAAGCCTGAGGTCGTCGATCCCGATGATGTGGAAATGCTGCAGGATCTCATCATGATAGCTGCAAATGAAGCATTAAGGCAGATGGAAGATATGACCCAGAATGAAATGGGAAAGCTGACCGGCGGATTATCCATCCCCGGAATTATGTAAGGATGTACCCGGTCAAAGGAGGGCGGCTATGAAACAGTATGCAAGGCCGTTAAGCAATTTAATCGGAGAGCTGTCGAAGCTGCCCGGTATTGGCGGGAAGACCGCCCAGCGCCTGGCATTTCACATTCTATCCCTGGATGACAAGAATGCGTTTGCTTTAGCGGAGGCTATTACGGAAGCCAAAAAAAATATGAAATACTGCTCCATATGCGGTAATCTCACCGATGTGGACCCATGCAGCATCTGTACCGATCCCGCCAGAGACCAAAGCACCATTTGTGTAGTGGAAAGTCCCAGAGATGTCAGTGCGATGGAAAGAATGAAAGAGTTTCAAGGACTCTACCACGTACTGCACGGTGCAATCTCGCCAATGGACGGAATCGGGCCGGAGGACATCAACCTGAGACAGCTCATCATCAGACTGCAGCAGAATGAAATCCGGGAGGTGATCCTTGCGACCAATCCCAACATTGAGGGGGAAGCGACTGCGATGTATACGGCACGACTCATTAAGCCCGCCGGAATCAAGGTAACAAGGATTGCCCACGGTGTGCCTGTGGGAGGCGACCTGGAATACGCAGATGAAATTACCTTGTCCAAAGCGATGGAGGGCAGAAGAGAACTTTAAATTCAGCACAATATGAAACAAAGACCTACCAATGCAGGTCTTTGTTTTTTGCTGTTTTCAATAAGTAAATATATTTGGTTCTTGCCGCCATCGTATCATAGATGGCATGGTCGACTAAATCCGGATCAGTAACCTCATGAAACATCGCCTCGGCTCTCTGCCATTCAGAATGGGCTGCCCTGATTGCGGAAAGCAGTTTCTCTTCCTCTGTCTCGGGATATGGAACATTCAGAACCTGATGGTACAACTTACTTGCCGTGCCGGCAATACCATTCAGTGGTGTGCTCATCGACCTCACATCCTTTCGTCAAGATCTCAATTCTATTTTATTCATAAAAAGCATAAATTATACAATGGGGGTGCAAATTCTATGGAAATGAGTACGGAAATCGGGATACTGCTTGCATATGCCCTTGGTATTTTTGCTCTTTACGTTGTAGGGTATATGTTTTTGGTTCCGATCAAAATCTTACTCCGGCTGATAATCAACAGTGTGGCGGGGGGGATCTCCATCCTGGTGATTAACTGGATCGGAGCCTTCTGGGGTGTTCACATCTCTCTGAATATTCTTTCAGCAGTCATCGTGGGGATATTGGGGGTGCCTGGAGCCATACTGCTTGCGGTGTATCACGCAATCGGGCTGTAGCTGGAGGAAGCCCCCTTCCCGGGGCAAATCCTGTTCAAATATCAAAAATGAGATTTTTCGGATGCATGAATACCAAAAATAAGATTTTTTGTTTGACATTGAAAAAAATATGCTATAATGAAAAAATCAAGGACATGCTATTGCGTTCAATTCAGCAGTATTCAGAAAATTTAAAAATTAATGATTCGGATTTAATGAATTGGCATGGAACTTGAAATAAAACTTAATATTGTACTGAAGTATCTGGCTTTATGAACCGCTGCAATTATCACTTTTATTCGGCAGATATGGAAGACAGAAAAATCTAATCATAGTTTTATGTGAGAAAAAAGGAGGAAGAATTTATGACAGAACAAGGACATTATGGGGAAAAGAGCGAACGAACTCTATCCCGTGGCATCATGCCTTGGCATGTATCCTTAATCGCACTGGGAGGGATTATCGGATCCTGCTATTTCTTGGGCCTTGGATTGACATTTTCAGAAATGGGTCCCGGAGCTGTAATGATCGCATATGCGATTGCAGGGGTCACCATCTATGGCGTAATGCAGTCCTTTGCTGAACTGCTGGTTAATATCCCGAGAAGAGGCTCCTTTGTATCCTATACGAGAGAATTCATGGGTGATACCGCATCTGCAGGGATCGGCTGGGCATTCTGGGCCAACTGGGTTGTTTATATCCCATCGGAAGCCTTGGCTACCGCTGTATTTATGAACTACTTTATCACACTGCCATTCGAAAATC
>JAQUYZ010000371.1 GCA_028691625.1 Eubacteriales bacterium | reverse complement strand
GAACAAGAAGATCATCGGCTTCACAGAAGAAGTGGAATACATTTATGAAAACTATGATTGGCCGGGAAATGTCAGAGAGCTTGAAAATGCTGTCGAGTACGGTACAAATATGGCTTTCGGGGATAAAATCGGGATTGATGCAGTACCGAGCCGGCTGTTGAAAAACGATGCCAATACCATTCAGATAGAAGAAAGCGACCTTCCCCTCAATGATCAGGTGAAATTCTATGAAAAGGAAATTTTGACCCGCAAGCTGAAGAAATATGGGAACAGCAGCAATGCAAAGGACCTTGTGGCAAAGGAATTGGGGCTTAGCAGAGCAACCCTGTATCGAAAATTATCGGAACTGGGAATTTCTCATATGTGAGAAAAAGTATCGTGGTTTTGCGGGAACATCATTTGTCTCACTTGAAGTGTAGCGAATGAACCCTTATTTTCCAATGGTTTTGTCCGTTGTAATTTTTCTTTTCAGAAAAACTTCATTCGGCATGAAATTTGTATGCTATATATAATGTTGTTATATATAGATCAATGGCATATATCATTATGAATCGTTTACGCATATGCAGTCTGGGTCGGCCAAGGGCAGCCTGAGTCAGCATGTGGAATAAAAAGGAGGATTTTAAAAAATGTTGAGAGATGCATTACCAAAAGTCGTTACACCATTGCCAGGCCCAAAAGCACAGGCAATCATTGACAGGAGAGCGAAGGCAATGCCCAATGCAATCAAGTGCGGATATCCCTGCGTGATCGCACGTGGCGAAGGTGCGATGTTTGAAGACGTTGATGGCAATGTTTTCCTTGACTGGATCGGCGGAGTCGGAGTGCTCAATATCGGATACAGTAATCCTGAATTGATTGACGCTGTAAAGACGCAGAGTGAAAAGTACTTTCATGCAATGATGAACATTACGACTCATGAGAGATACATAGAGCTTGCGGAAAAGATGAACGGCATCGTTCCGGTTAAAGGGGACGCCAAGAAGACAATGTTTGCAAACAGCGGAGCAGAAGCGGATGAAAACGCTGTCAAGATTGCCAGAAGTTACACCGGCAGACCGAATATCATCGTTTTCTCGGGCGCTTTCCACGGAAGAACTATGCTTACAATGACAATGACCGCTAAAAAGGCTTATGCGGTGGGCATGGGACCATTCCCGGACGGCGTATACAGAGTGGAATTCCCCAATATGTACAGAAAACCGGAAGGAATGACTGACGAACAAGCTGTGGCTTATTATGCAGGCAAGATTGAAGAGATGTTCATTGAAGCCTCTCCGGCCCAGTATGTGGCAGCAATCGTATTTGAACCTGTTCAGGGTGAGGGAGGATTTATTCCTGCTCCGATCGAATGGGTGAAAGCAGTGAGAGCGATCTGTGACAAGTATGGAATTCTAATGATTACAGACGAAGTGCAGACAGGCTTCGCAAGATCCGGAAGAATGTTTGCCTCCGAATATTATAAAGAAGCAGGCTGTGCACCTGACATCATGACATCAGCTAAATCCATCGCAGGCGGCCTTCCGATTTCCGCTGTGACAGCAAGAACTGAAATCATGGATGGAGTTACCGGCGGAACCATCGGCGGAACCTACTGCGGCAATCCGGTTGCCTGTGCATCCGCTCTGAAGGTGATCGAAATCATGGAACGGGAAGACTATCCCGGAAAAGCTCTGAAGATTGCTGAAAAATGTATGAAAAAATTCAATGAATGGAAAGAAAAATATGATGTAGTCGGTGATGTAAGAGGGATCGGCGCTATGATGGGGGTTGAATTTGTTATGGATAAAGCTTCCAAAAAGCCAAATGCAAACCTTGTCACCGCCATCGTAAACGAAGCGGTTCAGCAGGGCCTTCTCCTTGAAAGTGCCGGAACCTACGGAAATGTTATCCGTTTCCTCTGCCCGCTTTGCGTCACGGACGCACAGCTGGACGCCGGACTGGAAATCTATGAAAAAGCACTCGTGAAGTGCATGAAATAGGCCCCGTTAACTGAATCAAAATTAAGAGCTGGCTTACTGATCATAATACCGGACAGAAGGGAACTCCTTTTGCCCGGTATATTTTCTTGTGCGCCATGGAGGAACTGTGATGCCTGCATTTCAGATCACAGTAAATATGCAGGATAAGGATTGAATTTTTATATGGGGTATGGTACGATAATATGACACAAATGACTTCATAACGAGGCCCGCCTCGTTGCCCTTCTGCTCCAAGCTTGCTGGTTGGCAAAAGGATAAGAAAATTTTCTACTGTCGAAAATTTTCTTTAGATGCGTTATAATACTTTAAATAAAGACCAATGAAAAGGAAATAAGGTAAGACTGATATGGAAATAGAAATGAAGTATGGCATTGGGGATAAGGAAATTGCGAAAAGTATTTGGGAAGACGAGTATCTTTTGAGTATTGAGGAAAAGGACTCAAGAGAAAGAGTGTACATGAAAGCATCCTATTTTGATACTGATGATTATATCCTTTCTAAGAATGACATCGCATTCCGCGTTCGCATGGAGGGTGCCCGTATTGTTGCTTCTTTAAAATGGAAGGGCGCGAGTGTGGATGGTCTGCATACCAGAGAAGAAATCAACGTACCTGTTAAGGATGAAGCCTGCTTTATTCTGCCCGATCCGGAAATCTTTAAAGAAAGCGACATCGGAAGGGAAATGATCACACTTGTAGCAGGAAAACCGCTGCACAGTCTTCTGGAGACCAGATTTCTAAGGAGCAGAATGAGGGTTGACACCGGCAAGAGCATTTGTGAGGTTGCAATTGATGAGGGGGAGATCGTTACGGATTTCGGCAATCTTCCGATTTGCGAACTGGAGATTGAGTTATTTTCCGGAGATCAGGCGGATGTCCTTCGAATGGGCGAAGTCCTAGCTGAGAAGTACCTGCTTTCCGCTGAGAACAGAAGCAAATATGCCAGAGGTTTAGAGCTTTTGGAAGACAAAAATTATA
>JAQUYZ010000370.1:1358-2966 GCA_028691625.1 Eubacteriales bacterium | reverse complement strand
ATCTCCGTAAAGGGCTCCGCTTCCGGAGGGAGCTTTCATTTAGCCTCTTCCAATTATGCGGATGCATCCCTGATTGCTTTCGGACTCCTTGCGAATAAGTCCTTTGACGCATGGACAAGCGATTCGGCCATCACTTCTGAAATCAGCTCAGTGAACGGCGACACAATCTCCCATCTTACAACCGGCGTGAACGCAGCTGTGACGGATATCTATCTGAAAACAGGAACGGAAACATCAGTTGTCCTTGCATCCGGTTCCCTCGGCACGGCCGGCAACAGGAAAATCACCGGCCTTTCATCGGGAACAAAGTACAAGGTGACAATGGGATCCGTAATTTATTACGCCAAAGCGGACGGAACGCTGTCAATGAGCGCATCCGACGCAGCAGCGCTTACGGGTACTGAGATTACGGGTACAGAGCTTACAGAGCTTACCAACGGAACGGTATATTTAGTAGAGGTATATTCAACCGGAGGCTCGGGCAACGGTTCGGGCAATGGCTCAACAGGCGGCGGAGGCTCGGGTGGATCTTCGGACAACGCCGCTGTTGTCGTAGGCGGTCAGTCTCAGACGGCGGGTACTGTAAAAACCACAACGCAGGATGGAAGAACAACCACAACTGTTACGATTTCCACAGACAAGCTTGGCGATATCCTGAAAAATGCCGATCGCGGCGCTGCAGTTACCATACCGGTACCTGCCGGATCAAACAATGCTTCCGGCATGCTTGACGGTCAGGCGGTCAAGGATATGGAAAACAAGGACGCGACGCTTGTATTACAGACAGGCTCCGCTTCCTATACGCTGCCCGCTTCTCAGATAGACATCGATTCGGTGTCCGGGAAATTCGGCGCAGCGGTGTCTTTAAGCGATATTGCCGTCAATGTATCGATTTCCGAACCCATCGGTGCAACGGTAAAAAATGTTGAAGACTCGGCAGCTTCCGGCGGCTTTTCAATCGCTGTTCCTGCGGTGGAGTTCACGGTGAGCTGTACCTATGGCGGGAAGACGGTGAACGTAAGCGCATTCAATTCCTATGTTGAAAGAATGATTGCCATTCCGGATGGTGTGGACGCCAGCAAAATAACAACAGCCATTGTTGTGGAAGCAGACGGGTTGGTGCGTCATGTGCCGACAGAAGTCGCCATGATCAATGGAAAGTACTATGCAAAGATCAACAGCTTGACAAATAGTGTCTATACGCTGATATGGAATCCTGTAGAGTTTTCGGACGTCAAAACTCATTGGGCAAAGGATGCCGTCAACAATATGGGTTCCAGACTGGTGGTGAACGGAGTAGGCGACAACCATTACGAGCCGAAGCGTAGCATCACACGCGCCGAATTTGCCGCAATCATGGTGAAGGCCCTCGGGCTTGCGCCGGGAACCGGTACGAATGGCTTCGGAGATGTGGGCAGCTCCGCCTGGTACTGCCCATATATTGAGACGGCAACTTCCTATGGAATCATCAAAGGATATGACAAGGATACCTTTGGACCGAACCGCACCATCACACGCGAACAGGCAATGACCATGATCGCCAGAGCAATGGAGCTGACCGGTATTGAAGCAAACCTGACTGACAGCGAGATCAGTTCGCTGCTGGCC
>JAQUYZ010000370.1:0-1348 GCA_028691625.1 Eubacteriales bacterium | reverse complement strand
AAAAAGCATAGCAGCCTGTCTCAAAAACGGAATTGTCTCCGGTACGAGTAACAGTAGGATATCACCGAAGGACTATGTGACCCGTGCAGAAGTTGCGGCCATGGCGGAACGGCTGCTGCAAAAATCGGAGCTGATATAGACCGAAATGATAAAAAACAGGATATGGGAATCAGTAAGTTAAAAACATTTAAAATACGACAAGTTTTTACAGGATAACGTTTGTTGTGAAGATTCCTTCTATGACGGAAAAGGAATACACTCCGCAATCTTTCCTGAGCCGGTTGAAGGTTTTACCCATCGACCGGGTCAAGATGGATATGCAATTTGTTCACGGAATCGAAGAGAGTGAAAAAGATCAGGCCATTGCAAAGGCGATCATCAACCTTGTGAAGAACATGAATCTCAATATCATTGCAGAGGGCGTTGAAACAAAGTGCCAGTATGATTTCCTGAGCAAACGAATGTGTAATGAAATACAGGGTTATATTGCTACAAGCCGATGCCTGCAGAGGAAATCGAAAAAACCCTGAAAACGATGACAAAGACAGAATGAACCCAGAAAAAGGTTGACAAGATAAATTGAATTGAGCACAATAAAATAATAATCAAAGAATCGAAAAACATATGGAAAGGTTGGGAAGGTATTATGGAATTTAAAGAAATCAAGGCGGAAGACCTGCGATTCAATCCATTCAGTAAAATCGGAAAGGACTGGATGCTGATTACTGCAGGGAGCAAAGAAAAGTTTAATACAATGACTGCCAGCTGGGGAGGCGTCGGCGTACTGTGGGGAGAAAATGTAGTTACAACTTACATCCGCCCAGGCAGATACACAAAAGAATTTGTGGACACCAATGATACATTTACCATTGCATTTTTCGACTTGGAATACCGGGATGCATTAAACATTTGCGGTACTGTTTCCGGACGTAATGAGGATAAAGTGAAAAAAACAGGGCTGACCCCTTACTTTATCGACGGAACTGTTGCTTTTCAAGAAGCGAGCATGATTCTGGTATGCAAAAAAATGTATCACGACACAATAAAGCACGACCGGTTCGATGCAGCTGAAAATATCGAAAAATGGTACCCTGAGAAGGATTATCATACAATGTACATTTCAAAAGTCTTGAAGATACTTGTAAAATAAACACGACCCCAAACTGTGAAAAGGACACGGCGTTCCGCAAGCCGTGTCCTTTTTTGGCAGGAATCAACGTGGGCATTGCATGTTAAAAAATAAACAAAATAAACCAATTTTTAGCAATAATATTTTGAAGAATGGCTTGATTCAATTTTATGCGCATGAGTGACAAAGCCGAAAAGCCCTCAAAAAAGGATTTTGTAA
>JAQUYZ010000369.1 GCA_028691625.1 Eubacteriales bacterium | reverse complement strand
TCCTACGCCTCTTCCCACGTTTATTCTCATTCAGTTTTCAAGCTGCATATTGCTTCTTTGCTTACGGCTCATTTCTTTACTGATTTATCGCTAACGAACAGTTGTTTCTTTCTTCTTTACTGTCGTTTCGCAATTACCTATGTATGATAAGATAAGACTCTCTTTTATACCTTCAATTTGTCAAGTATCCTGCTAAGCTCCATGACCGCAGGAGAATCTTCAGGAAGCTCAAAGAGCGGTTTCCCTTTGATATCATATTCCGTAATCTGCGGATCACCCGGGACTACTCCCGCAAGATTCAGTCCCGTTTTTTCGATTTCGTCCTTCAACAATTCCGCATCTTCCGGTGTCGACTTATTTAATATGAGATAGATTTGTTTCACCCTGGTATTCAGCTGCTTGATCAGCTGATTGATTCTTCCCGCAGAACGAACAGATCGGACTGAGCTGTCGCTGACCACAAACATCATATCGATATCTTTGGTGGTTCTTCTGCTGATGTGCTCCAGTCCCGCTTCATTGTCCATAACGATATACTTGTATCCCTTTTCCAGGTGATCCAGATATTTTCTCAGGATGTTGTTGGGGAAACAGAAGCAGCCGGGACCTTCCGGACCGCCCATGACCAGCAGGTCAACATTTTTCCCTTCCGCCAAAGCCGCATTGAGCTTGTATTCAATATAAACATCCTGTGTCATGCCTTCCGGAATTCCTTTTGGATCCTTTGTCGCAGCGATCAGCTCGGATACAGTCTCTGTTTCAATAGGAAAGCCCAGGGCTTCGTTCAGATTTGCATTCGCATCGGCATCTACAGCTAAGATCGGAGTTTTACCGTTTTTTATGAGATACCGGATCAGCATCGCACAAAACGAGGTTTTTCCTGTTCCGCCTTTTCCTGCTACCGCAATTTGTATTGTCATCCTGATTGCTCCTTTACTATTGTAAGCTGGGAAACAAGCTTAAATCCGTATGAGGGATAAATATCGCCGATATGAATTCGTCCATAAACTGATTTCCTACGGATAGCTCCAGATAGGTCATCCTGTTTGCCAATTCCTCCATCCCGGTCAGTGCCTCCAGAGATAAAAGCCCAATGGACGCTCCCTGAATGCAGCTGTTTCCAACATATTCATATTTTTCTTCCGGCAGGTCGGGCAGAAGCCCGATCCGGACCGCATCCGTGATGTTGATGTATTTTCCGAAACCGCCGGCGATATACACGTTTCTGATGTCGTTGATCTCCATCTGCACCTGCTGCAGCATGGTTCGTATCCCGGCAAAGATCGCACCCTTTGCCCTCAGCAGATTCTTGATGTCTCCTTCTGTGATAACGATATCCCGTCCTGTGCCGCTTTCCGATCCGTCCACCAGGAGATATTCCGGTCCTTCCCTGCCGATTCTGATCCATTTTGACTCCTTCTTTGTCAAAATTTTTCCTGCACGGTCGATGATCCCGGCTTCCAGCATTTCAGACAGGGAATAAATGAGCCCCGATCCGCAGATGCCAAGAGGCTTTCCGCCATGAATCACTCTGTAGCTTGCCTCAAGGCTTTCCGGATCGATCTCGATCCAGTCGATTGCTCCGTCCATCGCTCTCATTCCGCTGCTGATTCCGGAGCCTTCGAAGGCCGGTCCTGCAGAGCAGGAGCAGGTGACAAGCCACTCACTGCTGCCAAGAACCAATTCCCCATTGGTTCCGATATCGATGAAAAGGTTCAATTCTTCCGATTCCCCCGGCATGATGGCGAAAACGCATGCGGTAATATCCCCTCCCACATAGCTTGCTACGGATGGAATTGTGTAAACCGGTGCGTCCGGATGGATTCCAATCTTGATCTCAGAGGCTTTGACCGTCGGAAAGCTTATCGCTGCCGGTAAATAGGGCTCCCGTCTTAAATAGGATGGAGTAACGCCCAGAAACAAATGGATCATCACCGTATTTCCTCCGCAGACCATTGCTGAAATCGCATCAGGCTTCAGACCGTTTCGTTCAAGAATTGTCTCCAGCAGTCCGTTTACCGTATCGATTGCCGCATCCTGCAATGTCTTCAGGCCATCCGTATTTTCCTCCGCAAAGATGATCCTGGATATGACATCGGATCCGTAGGTTGCCTGCCTATTATAGGTCCCCTCTTGGTCAACGATTCTGCCGGTTTCCGTATCCAGCAATACCGCCACCACTGTTGTGGTGCCGATGTCCACTGCCGCTCCGTATGCGGGTTTATCGGTACTGCCGGCCTCGGCATCGATGATTTCCCAGCCTTCCTTCTCCTTCACAACGGTAACCGTTACTTCAAAGTTTCCCTGCCGGACGGCCTCGGGAAGCGCCCGGAGACAGCGCAGAGAGATGCGCGCATCTGATATGCCATGGTCCTTTTTCAAAGTCTTTCTCACTCTGTCAAGATCATTCATGTTATCGGCCAAGTCAGGCTTTGAAAGCACCAGTTTATATTTTCTGCAGATAGGATTCATTTTATATCGTGCGAAATACTCGTTTTCACTGCTGTGCTTTTCCGAAAGTACGACCTTATGCTTTGTCATCCTTGATTGAACAGGGATTTCAACCGTCAAATTGTCTTCGACATTGATCTTGCAGGAAAGTACGTAACCGGAGGCCTTCAGCTCCGCGGACAGATGAAAAGCATCCTGGATCTCATATGCTCCGCTGATGATTTTAACAGCACATTTGCCGCAGGTTCCGTTTCCGCCGCAGGGACTTCCTATTCCGATTCCGGCTTCCCTGGCTGCTTCTAAAAGGTTGGTTCCCTTTTCAACTGCGATACTGATCTTGTCCGGTAAAAATGTTACTTGATATATTGCCATCATGAATCCTCATTCTGATTTGTATATTTTTTATTTTGCATAAATTATATCGCGCAGGTATGTATCAACATCGCACAGGTATGTATCAACATCGTTGAGGTATTTATAAATATCGCGCAGACAAAAATTTCGCAGATAATTTCC
>JAQUYZ010000368.1 GCA_028691625.1 Eubacteriales bacterium | reverse complement strand
TCCGATTTCAACGCAAATACGGCTTTTATTATATTTACCTGTTTTTTTCAATCCTGTACATCGGGGTCCTGTTTGCGCTGCCTCCCGAATGGAGGCAAACCGCTGCGATTCTGATGATTTTCTCCGATCCTGCCGCTATGGGGCTTTACTTCATGGGGGCTATCGTTCTGTTTGAAAAGAGTGAACGGGTTCTAAACAGTGTTGCCATTTCTCCGGTGAAACCCTACGAATATGTCCTTTCAAAGCTTTTTTCCATCGGTTGCATTTCAACAATCGTTGCGGTCGCTATCGGAGTTTCCAGTGATGTGATCATCAGACCGTTTTCCTTTATCACCGGGGTTTTCCTCTGCTCCTGCCTCTTTTCAGCAATCGGGTTAATTTTTGCATGCAAGATTTCTTCCCTGAATCAATTTGTAATCGCAACGATTCCGGCCGAATTGCTCATTAATGTACCTGCTATCGCATGGCTGTTGGGATATCGGAAAAGCTGGCTCCTGCTTCACCCCGGCGTCTGCCTGATCGAACTTCTCCGGGATAGCAGCAGTATCTTGCCGGCCTGGATCATTTTATTGGGTTGGACCTTATTATTTGCCGTACTTTCAGAAAGGATCGTAAGGAAAATGCTAAGATCCGTGGGAGGTGTGAAGCTATGACATCATTGATCCGTTCCTTTACCATGTTTATCCGTCAGATATCCAGGGACAGCATGCTTTATGCCGTCTGTATTGCTCCGCTTTTGGCCGCACTCTTTTTCCGATTCGGAATCCCATATATTGAAGCTTTGCTTTGCCGCTATTTCAGCCTGCCAGCCATATTGGCCGATTACTATCTTTTGTTTGACCTGTTCATGGCCATATTGACTCCATTTCTATTCTGCTTTGCATCTTCCATGGTAATCCTGACCGAATCGGATGAAAACATGTCTGGCTACCTTGCGGTAACTCCCGTCGGCAGAAAAGGATATCTGGTCTCCCGGTTTGTCTTCCCGGCGTTGATCTCCTTCTTTGCATCCGTCCTGCTGTTAAGCCTGTTTTCTCTGACCGAATGGCCACGCTTCCTGATGTTTGCGGTCTGCTTTCTTGCGAGTCTCTTCAGCGTTGTGCTCTCTCTTCTTGTTGTCTCCTTTTCACACAATCGGGTGGAAGGCATGGCGGTTTCCAAACTGTCGGGAATCATGATGTTTGGTCTGCTGGTTCCGTTCTTCATCTTCTCGGATATCCAGTATCTTTTCGCTGTTTTGCCTTCCTTTTGGATTGCTAAATTATGCTATGGCAGGGATTACCTTTTCATCCTGCCGGCCCTTCTGACATCTTTCCTGTGGCTAGGGATTCTTTACAGGAGATTTGAAAAGAAGCTTATATAATCCTGCTGATTGCGTCGTAAAAAAATTTGATTCCGAAGAAAACCAGCATTGCACCGAGAACAAGGATGATGATCCGGTACGGTTTCTCCTTGATGAACTTTCTCGTATTGCCCACCACGATGGAAATCAAACCATACCAGCCGAAGTCGGCTGCAATGTGTCCCAAAAAGAAAATTGCCGCCCCTGCATACCCAAAGGACTCATAGGACTGCATGATAAATCCCAGACCGATGATCGCCCACCATAAAAGGAAGTAGGGATTGGTTGCAGATAAAACAATCCCGTAAAAAAGCATGCTGCCCGATCCGGATTTGTCGGAATCCATCTGTATCCTCAGCTTGTTTTTTGCGGAGCTGCGGATCATATCGATGCCCATGTATGCGAGCAGTGCACCTCCGATGAGACCGATCCCCACCTGAGCCTGCGTCGACCGGAGTACCATATCGAAGCCCAGAAAGATGACAATTACAAGAACGAGCTCCAAAAGCGCATGACCGGAAATAATGATAAATCCAGCGCGGGGCCCGGCCGACAACGATTTTCGCAGGGTATATGTAAGTAAGGAACCGGGCATCATCGCTCCCGACAAGCCCACCACAAAGGCGGAGAGAAAGAGTAAAATCATAGGGTCCTCTGCTTTCTGAAGATTTCTGAGATTGACAACCATTCTATAGAAAAGTGACTCAATATTCAATAGTATGTATGAATTTATTTATTTGCTATTTATTAAGGAAAAGGATACAATTACTGTAACTTATTATTTATTGCTGTGAATGCAAATATTGAGGAGGATTTGAAAATGAAAAAGAAAACAATTTTTTTAGTGGTATGCATTCTTGTATTATTCACCTTCGCCGGATGCGGCGCAGCTGCAGAAACCACCGGAGAGGATTCCGCTGCGGCAGCGCCTTTTGAAAAGCATACAATTGCTTACCCTGACGGATACGATACGACGAGCTCCGGTGCTTCCTGTTATGACGGCTGTGATGATCATTTTGACTCACCCTATTTTGCGCATCTTGATGTTTATAACATGACCTCCACCGATACCCTCACCATCATCCCTGAATTTGAAACCTATCAGCAGACAACAGAGTATAGCTGCGGACCGTCGACTGCGCTTATGGTATTAAATCAGTTTGGTGTGACTGATTACGACGAGCTGACGATTGCAGAGATGTCGGGTACCAGCGATGAAACCGGGATTAATCCTCAGGGAATTGTCAAATTCTTTGATGAAATCGGCTGGAATACGGAAAGCAGTATGGACACAGAAGGCGAACCCACCTTTGAAGATCCTTACAACTTTGAGGATCCCGATAACTTCATCCCCTGGGTTCAGAACCATCTGGAGGCAGGCACACCAATCATGGTCGACTGGCTTGACTGGGCAGGGCACTGGCAGGCAATCATCGGTTATGACACAATGGGAACAGAAGATAATTTCGGTGATGATGTGATCATCTTTGCCGATCCTTATGATACCAGTGACCATTGGCAGGACGGCTATTATATTTTTTCAGCGGAACGCTTCTTCTGGATGTGGCAGGAAGGAATCTTTACCGGAGACGGACCTCAGCAGCAGCCTTGGGTGATTGCAACCCC
>JAQUYZ010000367.1 GCA_028691625.1 Eubacteriales bacterium | reverse complement strand
TTCTACCGGGTACAATTTAAGTAACAATGAGCTGGTAGACTTGATTAAAACCCAATACGGAACCGATGTTACTGTTTTTTCCGGAGATGTTCGTGTTTCGACTACAATTATCCAGGACGGGGAACGCTTGCTGGGAACGACCCTTGACCCCGGCATTGCTGAGATCGTTCTGAATCAGAAGCAGGATTATTATGGCGAGGCGGATATTCTTGGAATGCCCTACGTTACAGCGTACCGACCGATTTTGGATTCAGACGGAGAGGCTGTGGGTTTGGTCTTTTCCGGAGAATCGATGGAGGAGATGAACAGCCATATCCGTGATACGGTGATTAAAATTGTTGCGCTGGCTCTTGCAATTCTGGCGGTATTCACCGTATTAATCATCTTGTTTTTAAGACGCACTTTATCGCGTCCGTTAAAAACCCTGACCGGCATTGCCGATGCAATCGCGGTTGGAGATACGAATTCCAATATAGAAATTAATTCGAAGGATGAAATCGGAAATCTGATGACCTCCTTCCACAAAATGACGGTCAGCATCCGTGATCAAGCTTTGGAAGCCGACAGAATTGCTTCCGGAGACCTGGAACTGGAGATCACACCCCGTTCCGACAAGGATACCCTTGCGTTCAGTCTGATTGCAGTAGCGGATACCTTAAAAGGTCTGGTTGCGGAAGCGGAGAGAATGACAGCTGCGGCAGTCGAGGGCAACCTTGCAAACCGCGGCAATACGGATTCCTTCCAAGGCGGATATCGGGATATCATTGCAGGCTTTAACCGGACCCTGGATGCGGTCATCGAGCCGCTGAATATGGCCGCCGACTATATGAACAGAATCAGCAAGGGCGATATCCCCGATAAGATCACAGAAGAGTATTACGGAGATTTCAACGATCTCAAGAACAATCTGAATACCTGCATCGATGCCGTCGGCGCTCTGGTCAGCGATGCGATGATGCTATCCGAATCTACCGTAGAAGGCAGACTGCACATCAGGGCTGACAGTACAAAGCATGGCGGAGACTTTGCAAAGATTATCGAAGGAGTCAATCAGACCCTGGATTCGGTCATCGGACCATTGAACATGGTCGCCGGATATATTGAGCAGATCGGAAGGGGAGAAATTCCGGAAAAGATCACCGACGAATATAAGGGCGACTTCAACGACATCAAGAACAGCATCAATGCCTGCGTGGGCGGTTTGGATGCACTGGTGGAGGGCAACAAGATCCTGCGCCAGATGAGCAAGAATAATTATTCCCTGACCATGGACGGATCCTATGTGGGAATCTACGAAAAGATGCGGCACAGCATCAACAACGTGATAGCCAGTGTCAGGGACACCATTGAAGTCGTTGCAGACGTCGCTGAAGGCGACTTATCCAAACTTGAGGATATGAAAGCGATCGGCAGCCGCGGCGACAATGACACCCTGATCCCATCCCTGATCCGGATGCTGGAAAATGTAAAACTGCTTGTAGAAGAAACTACGGCCATATCCGGCGCTGCTGTGGAAGGTGATCTCAGCACCCGGGGCAACACGGGTAAGTTTAAAGGAGAGTTTAAAAATGTTGTGGATGGAATCAATCAGACGCTTGCCGCAATTCAGGCTCCGGTAAGCAAAGCACTTTCCGTATTGGAACAAATGGCGGAAGGAAATCTGCATGTGGAAATGGACGGAAATTACCTCGGAGATTATGCGACGATAAAAAATGCACTGAACGAGACCACCGTCAACATCAGAAGCTATGTATCCGAAATCTCCAGTGTCCTTACAGAACTGGCAGACGGTAACCTGAACCTCGCCATCACAGCAGATTACAAGGGAGATTTCATCGAAATCAAAGACTCCCTGAACAATATCATCGTTACCTTGAATCAGGTGATGGGAAGCATCCGTGAAACAGCCGATCAAGTCGCCTCCGGTTCCAGACAGGTATCCGACGGCAGCCAGGCCCTGTCCCAGGGCTCCACGGAGCAGGCAAGCTCCATCGAACAGCTTACTGTTTCCATTTCCGCCATCGCAGACCAGACCAAACAGAATGCGGTGAATGCAGGCCAGGCCAGCGAACTTGCCGGGGAAGCGAGAGACAATGCAGGAAAGGGAAATAATCAAATGAGGGAAATGCTCCATTCCATGACAGAAATCAACGATTCCTCGGCGAATATTTCCAGAATCATCAAGGTGATCGACGATATCGCTTTCCAGACAAACATCCTTGCCCTCAATGCGGCGGTGGAAGCGGCAAGAGCCGGTCAGCACGGCAAAGGCTTTGCCGTCGTTGCGGAGGAGGTCAGGAATCTGGCGGCAAGAAGCGCAAATGCCGCGAATGAAACTACAGAGCTGATTGAGGGCTCCATCCAGAAGGTGCAGGAAGGAACGAAAATTGCCAACAACACCGCAGCAGCTCTGGCCGAAATCGTCTCGGGAATTGAAAAGGCGGCAAATCTCGTCAAGGGTATTGCGAAAGCCTCCAATGAACAGGCCGGTGGGATTGTACAGATCAACAAAGGAATCGAACAGGTATCCGCTGTTGTCCAGAACAATTCCGCTACAGCAGAGGAGAGCGCAGCAGCCAGTGAAGAGCTCTCAAGCCAGGCGGAGATTTTGAAAGAAATGATGGCCAGATTCAAGCTGCAGACAACCTTCACACCTATGATGATCTCCATGGAAAGCGCTGAAATAGAAAAGTATTAGATCGATGTTTAGAAATAATACTGCTTATAGATCAACTGCGGAGGCTGCAATACAGCCTCCCCTCTTTTTTATCTCCTGGACAGGATCGCTTCAAGCTCCTTGTTTTTTGTGATCTCCTCAATGGACTGCACCCCGAACTGCTTCAGAATCTTCATCACGTTCAGATTGTCAAAGGGCGTCAATATCACGGAATCCTCACCAAATTGATTGACCAGCTCCGTCGCTTTCCAGGTTTCGATGTTGGTCCGCGGTCCGCCAACACAGCCGCCT
>JAQUYZ010000366.1 GCA_028691625.1 Eubacteriales bacterium | reverse complement strand
ATCAGCCTGAAGCTCACCGAAGCCAGAACCATGAAGGAACAACAGGAGCTGCTGGATCAAAAGGCAAAATTGGAGAAAATCTATTCTCAGGTCAACAGTCCGGAATATATCGAACAGCAGGCCAGGCAGCAGCTGAAGATGATACGCCCGGGCGAGATTTTATATGTACTTCCTGAAAAGGAGAAAAAAGCTACCGGTGGAGGAATTGTACCGAATTAGGAGATACTATGATAAAGGAAATCATCGTGGTAGAAGGCAGAGATGATGAGGCGGCGGTGAAAAGAGCGGTGGAAGCAGAAACCATCGCGACACACGGCTACGGAATCAGGCAGGAAACCTTTGCACGCATTGAAAAAGCATATGCAGAGAGAGGGATCATCATCTTTACAGATCCGGATTTTGCCGGAGAGAAAATAAGAAAAAGACTCGCTGAACGCTTTCCTTTGGGAAAGCATGCTTTTTTACCGAGAGAGGAAGCCTCGAAGGATGGAGACATCGGAATCGAAAACGCCGGTCAGGAGAGCATCAGGGAAGCGCTGGGCAAGGCCAGACCGGTCATGCAGGAAAAGCGGATGGAATTTCAGCAGGAAGACATGCAAAAATACGGACTTGCTGGGATTCCGGGTGCTGCCGATAAAAGGGACAGGCTTGGAAAGCGATTGGGAATCGGCTATGGAAACAGCAAGGTTTTTTTAAATCGGCTCAATCAATATGGGATTCAGCGGCATGAATTGATCAGGGCAGCAGAAGAGACAGAGGAAGAGTAAGCGTAAGAGAAAGGGATTCACAGGGGATAACAGATGAAACTTTATTCGCCATCAACCATCAACGAACTGAAGAAAAGGCATGGCTTCAGGCTTTCCAAAAGCCTGGGACAGAACTTTCTGACCGATAAGAATATCATCGATACGATTATTGAGAAGTCGAACATCGGAGAAAAGGATCTTGTGATCGAAATCGGACCGGGCATCGGCGTGCTGACTGCAGCGGCAGCCGAGGAAGCGGGAAAGGTCATTGCCATTGAGATCGACCGAAATCTGATTCCGATTTTAAAAGAGACTCTCAGGGAATATGATAATATCGAAATCATAAACAGCGATGTGCTGAAAACCGACTTAAAAGAAATTTTGGAACAAAACAGGGAGATTCGCGGTCAAAAGACAGGCGGCATAAAATTATTGGGAAATCTTCCCTATTATATTACAACCCCGATTATCATGAAAATACTGGAGGACAGAGTACCGGCGGACAGCATCACCATCATGCTGCAGAAGGAAGTTGCAGACCGGATCAAGTCAGCGCCGGGTTCCAGGACCTATGGCGCGCTTTCCGTTGCGGTGCAGTACTATTGCACCGTCGCACATGTTGCCAATGCGCCGAAAGAACTCTTTGTCCCCCAGCCGAAGGTGGATTCTACGGTGATCCGCCTGGATATCAGAAAGGAAAAACCGGTACAACTGAACAGCGAGGAGGCCTTTTTTGCAGTCGTAAAAGCAGGCTTCGGTCAGCGAAGAAAAACACTGCTGAATGCACTGACAGGAATCTATGGACTGACAAAGGATGAAGTTGCGGCTGTGATGGCGGCTGCGGGCATTGATTCGGTGAGGCGGGCGGAAACCCTCAGTCTTGAGGAATTTGCAGCTTTGGCAAACACCATACGGTCTTACAACTAAGTCCGTTTTGAATAACGAACTGGAGGATAAAATAAATATATATGAAACCCACAAAATCTTTTTTTGAAAAATATCTGCACAATTCCATCGCTTTATGCGTGGTATTGTCAGTTACCATTAATTTTATAATAGAAGCTGTAAGCAGAAGATCAGTTTTTGCCTGTCTGGACTATTTGACCGGCTCACCGATGACCTTTTTCTATAACGCCTGTATGATCTTCTTCACCTTTTCCATCGCATATCTAGTGAAGCGGCGTATTTTCGTCTATGTGATGGTGTCGTTTTTCTGGCTGGCGACGGGAATTACCAATGGAATTATTTTGAGCTACAGGATTACACCGTTCACCGTCACGGATCTGTCTCTGCTGAGCTCCGTCATGTCCATCATTCCAAATTATCTGAACACGGTGCAGATCGTACTTGCAGCGGCGGCGGGCGTGCTTCTGATCATCGCCTTGGTTCTGGTATTTCTGTTTATGCCGAAGCATAAACAGAAGATCAGCTACAAAAAGAGCATTGCCGGCGTTCTTGTCCTTACGCTGTCCATGGTTGGACTGACCAATCTGGCCATCAGCCAAAACTGGGTCTCAACCTACTTTGGAAATCTGAACTATGCATACAGGGATTACGGCTTCCCGTATTGTTTCATGAATACCTGGCTGAATACGGGCATTTCGGCTCCGGGGAATTATTCCAGAGATGAAATCCTGGGAATATTTACCGAGGAAGAGCGGAAGGATTTTAACAGCATACCGGTAACCAACGGAAACAAAGAGAGAAAACCCAATGTGATCCTGCTGCAGATGGAATCATTTTTTGATCCTACACTAATGGAGAACATCCATTTTTCGTCGGATCCGGTTCCCAATTTCCGTGAATTAAAGGAGGACTATTCTTCCGGTTTTCTGACCGTACCGTCCATCGGAGCCGGAACGGCAAACACCGAGTTTGAGGTCATGTCCGGAATGAGAGTCCGGTTCTTTGGACCCGGCGAATACCCATACAAATCAGTCCTGAAGGACAAAACCTGTGAAACCATTGCCTATGACCTGAAGCGGATGGGCTATGGCACCCATGCCATTCATAACCACAGAGGTGCTTTTTACGGAAGGAACAAGGTGTTTTCAAATCTGGGCTATGATACCTTTACCTCCCTGGAATATATGAACAGCGTTACCAAAACACCGAAAAACTGGGCAAAGGACGGGGTATTGATTGAGGAAATCCTTGCAGCGCTCAATTCCACAAAGAGCGAGGATCTGATCTATACCATATCGGTCCAGGGACACGGGCAGT
>JAQUYZ010000365.1 GCA_028691625.1 Eubacteriales bacterium | reverse complement strand
CCTCTTCCATGTACTCCTGTGCCAGAACCGCGGCGCCGTAAGCTCCCATGACTTTGTGATATTCCGGCACAATGATCTCGCATTCCAATGCCTCCTCCAGCGCCCTGAGGATTCCTCCATTCGAAGCTACTCCGCCCTGGAAGCAGACCTTCGTCAGAATTTCCTTTCCCTTCGCTACATTGCTCAGATAATTCCTTACTAAAGCTTTTGACATTCCCGCAATGATATCCTCCATCGTACAACCAAGCTGCTGCTTATGTATGATGTCTGATTCAGCAAAGACAGCACACCGGCCCGCAATCCTTACCGGATTTGATGCACGAAGAGCATAATCACCCAATTCTCCTATTTCCATGCCAAGCCGCTCGGCCTGTCGATCCAGAAAAGAGCCTGTACCTGCTGCGCAGACCGTATTCATTGCAAAATCGGTGATGATCCCATCGTTAAGCAGTATGATCTTGGAATCCTGTCCCCCAATCTCGATAATTGTTCTTATTTCCGGATCAAAGGTCGCAGAGGCGACGCCATGGGCAGTAATTTCATTTTTTACGACATCTGCGCCGGTAACCGCCGCCGCCAGGGTCCGTCCGCTGCCGGTGGTCCCGGCGCCGGCAATCTCTCCGCTTTTATACGCCTTTCCCAGTTGCCGTAAACCCTCCTTCACCGCTTCAATGGGATTGCCCTTTGTTTTCAAATATAATTGATTGAGAATCTTTTTTTCCTCATTCATGATCACCAAGTCTGTGCTCACCGAGCCAACATCAATGCCCAGATAATACATTTGCCTTCCCCCTTGCAGTGGCTGCGCCACTTCCGCTAGGGAACTCCTGGTTCCCTTCGGCGCTCGCGGCGCGAGCTGAGCGCCCTTCTTTTGATACCTCTATCCGCTTTTTTCGTTCCAACATGTCGATGAACGCTTCGACTCTGGTGATATATCCGGCCTCTCCGCCCATTTCATCATAGATCACTGTAAGTATGCTCAACTTCTTTTCCTTCATCATTTTTGAAAAAACCGCCTTTGCCACAATTTCCGGCATACATCCAACCGGGAATACCTGAATTAATCCATCATATCCTTTCCTGCTGCATTGAATTCCTTCTTCCACCGTCTCCTTCGCATACCCGCCGATGGCATAAGGTAAATAACGGTTTTTCCTTGCAAATAATTCTTTCAATTGAAACGGGTCAATAATCGTGCGGTTGATCCACCATCCAAGGGTGACCCTTCTTTCAAATGATACCCCCATATCCATCAGGAGCTCTCCGATATGGTGGTTGGCAAAGGGCTCGATCATTGAGAATATCTCTCCGGTAATCAGAAGATGCAACGGGTGCCTGTTAAAATCCATCGGGATTTTTTCCAGTCGGCCTTGATGGTCCCGGACAATCCTGAGCGCGGTTCTGATATCATTGGTGTTTGCAAGCTTTCTTCGGCACGCAGCAAGCTCCCCTTTGCAGGAGCCCTTCTGTATCTCATATCCGGCAAGAATATGCGCTCTCTGATCCAATAGTTCTAAGTTCTTAAGGATTCTATACGTTCTGTAAAGAGCCCGTATAATTGTCCGCGTCGGCTTCCCGCTGTCGGAAACGACACTGGATAACCTCCGCAGCAGCTCCCTCTTTCCGATGTCGGTTGGAGAATCCAACAGAATCCAGTGGAAAGGATATCCCCGTTTGTCGAGAATGGACCTCAGCAGTTCGCCGTACTCACCCAACCGGCAGGGTCCCATGGTCGCCGGCATGATTACCGTATCCGCTCCCAGACGGTATGCCTCCATGAGATTTGAAACCATAAGCTTAAATGGGATACAGATCTCCTCTGGGGAGACCTCGCTTCCCTTCTCGAGAACGCGGATCGAATTGGGCGGGGGTGTAACGACATCAATTCCGATTTCTGTAAAAAAAATCCGTCCGATCAAATGTGCATCTCCAATATGCGGGAATGTAATCTTCATTTCAATACCTCACTAAATGCTTCCAATCTCGTATTGTATCCCGCTTCTCCTGTCTGTTCATCCAGCTTCAGTACGAGAAAAGGCAATTTCCCGATGCTGTTCTTTATCAGTTCGATGGTGACAGAGTCGGTTCCGCAGCAAAAGGACGAGACATACACGATCCCGTCTATGTCTTTTCGTTTCAGCAGCACCATGGCAGGTGCAAAATTATGAATCAAAAAAAACCAATACGGTCGTTTGATGAAGCCAGTGAGTTCTCCCATCATTTCCGATCGATTTACCAATTCCTCGGTGATTACCCCGATATCAAGTTGATGCAGTTTTTGAAGCAGATTTAGATTGGCAAAGGAATCATAAATATTGTAGGGATGGCCTGCTAGAAATACCCTGTGCCGGTACTCGTTCTCGTTTAGCCCGAAACTTGTGTTGTGTTGGTTTTCCATCGCAGTCCGGAATGCTTTCTCCCGCCTGAAGTCCGATACACCGATTTGCCGACAGCCTTTTTTCAGCGCCTTCTTCAGTTTTGTCATGTCATTCAAATAGATCGGTTCATTAAATATGTGATTGGATTTCCCCGTTCCGCTTTCTACTAGCTCCGGAAGTCCTCGAAATTTGGGGCAAATGGATTCTCCGAATTCGCAGCTCATAATTCTTGGAACGGTAATGGTATCACAGGTTTTTTGCAGTTTTGCAGCATGACCATGGAACAGCTTCATGGGAAGGCAGGCTTCATCGACGCAATTCCGAACACCAAGATCCAGAATTTCCTTATTTGATTTTGTTGAATACTCCGCATCAACCTCCAACTCATTAAAAAAAGTCCTGATAAAGGGCTCGTATCGATAATATAACAGACCACCGGGAATTCCGATTTTCATGAAAAAACCTCCTAGCATACTTATTTTTAGTATTGCCCGGAGGAATCTATTTTATTACCTTATTTGGCTGGTTCACCAAAGATTGGTTTATTCAACAATCTCATACATGGAAGCGGCAGCTTCCTTGGTACTGTGTTCGGATAACAGCAGGACCTTCGCCTT
>JAQUYZ010000364.1 GCA_028691625.1 Eubacteriales bacterium | reverse complement strand
ACCTTGCGATAATCCTCCCTATGATACAAAAGTGGAGTTCCAATCGTAATTTTATCAAACCTGTCTTTGAACAGCATCACATCAGACACCATAGCGTCATATTCGTCACCGGCAATGACATGGGTTGGCTGAACCAGTACCTCATCAAACCCGTCGTCAACCAGCCGGTTCATGGCTTCCGCTACATTGTCTATGACGATGCCGTCCCTCTTTTCCAATATCTTTAGTATCATTCCGCTTGTGAATGCCCGCCTCACTTCATATTCCGGAAAGGCATCCGCGATATTCTTCTCAATTGCGCCGATGGTCTTTTCCCTGGTTTCGGCATGGCTTGTGCCAAAGCTCACTGCAAGCAATGCTTTTTTATCCTTTGTCATACGGTACCCTCTCTGATATACTGTTCCAGTTCGTTTGCTGTATGCGGAACAGGCAGCGTTCTGTCCAACACACCTGACTTACATAATGATTCGAAAATTTTCAGTACGGTAGGCTTCTCCAGATTGGTCTGTGCCAGCGCTGCCTCATCGGTAAAAATTTCATCCGGAGTCCCTTCCGAAACGATTGATCCTTCGTCCATCAGAACGATTCTGTCCGCCCACAGGAATGCTCTGTTCACATCATGTGTAGATAAAATTACCGTGATCCCTTTTTCACTGAGCTGATCAATGATCTCATCGATCATACGCGCATGCTTTGGGTCCAAAGCCGCTGCCGGCTCGTCGAAAAGGATCATCTCCGGATTCATGACCAGAATGTCTGCGATGGAGACCCTTTTCTTCTGTCCTCCGCTTAAAAAGTGAGTCGGCTTATCCCGAAAGGAAGTAATATTCAATTCCTCAATGATTTTCTCAACCCGTTCTCTTGCCTCTTCGAAAGACAAACCAAGATTCAGCACTCCAAAAGAGATCTCCTGGGTAACACTGGCAGAAAACAGCTGATTATCCGGGTCCTGAAATACGATCCCAATTTTCTTACGAAGGGCCAGCAAGCCTTTCCGTGAATAGTCAACAGGGATATGATTATACAGAACCATGCCTTTGTTTGGTTTGTGTATTCCGTTTAATGTCAGAAAAAGCGTCGATTTCCCCGAGCCGTTGGCACCCATAATGGCCAGCTTCTCCCCTCTCACCACTTTTAGATTAACGCCCTTCAGTGCCTCTGTACCATCCTCGTAGGTGTAACAGACATTTTCCAGTTCCAAAATGATTTCATTATGATCCTTCCTATCATTCTTTTGCAAGATTCCGCTTCCTTTCTTCGCCGGCAGGCCTTTCCTTTTCTAAAGAAACATGGCGATGGCTAACATCATTAGCAGAAAGCTTGCCACTCCAATGGTATCCCGTATTTCAACCGGATAGGATTCATTTAATACTTTGATTTCTCCGTCATAGCAGCGTGATTCCATGGAATCAAACAATGCAGATGATTTTTTCATAGAACGTACCAGCAGCACTGCCAGCATCTGCCCTGCCGATCGTAGCTCCGTCATAAAATCCTGATTGCCCAGGCGGCAATTCTGAGATATTGTGATTGCATTCGCCATATCCAGGATGACAAAAATATACCGGTAGATCAGCATCATCAGCTCAATCATGATTTTCGGACAGCGCAGCTTCTGCAGCACCGATAGAATATCAAGCATCGATGTGGTCAGTGTCAAAAAGTACAGACAGGACACGGACGCTAACGCAACTGCCACAAGCCGCATTCCCTCGTTCAGCGAAGTATGGCTGACGGCAAGATATTTTCCGCCCATCGGCACCGAAAGCAAATCCATCGGCGCTTCCGCAACATTCACCACGATGGCAATCGTGCCCAGCACCATGAATCCCAATGGGATCAGCATAAGTCTCAAATAACGCAGAATGGAGATCTTACTTGACAACACAGTAAGACCCGCCATTGCTGCGAGAGTGACAACCGAAACAATAGACGAACGCGCACCCACGCATATGAGCAGCGTGCCAACGGCAAAAATCGCTTTTAAAGTCGGATTTTTATAACGCAGTCTGGACGAATATGCGAGTTTGTCTATTATGATCATATGATTTTATTCACCCTTCTTATATTTTTTCCTTGCGACAAGATATCCAAAGCCGAAGCCGAAGATTCCCGCTCCAATGCCTGCCTGCAAACAGAACAGCAGCGATTCGGTCTCCCCTCCGGGCGGCTCGAGAATCGATCCGAACCAGGGTTCATAGTCGGGATTGATCGCCGTAATCGCACCCTCCGCTTCCCCATCGGCGCCGCCGAACTCGGAATCCTTGATGAACAGCAGCGGAGTGACCGCAATCACAACAACCATCATCAACAGGATAATCGTTATCTTGGCATTTTTCGTCATGATACCGTCCCTCCTTCAAAATATCTCAGTTCTGTGAGCTCAGGCCTTGCATATGCTTCCAGGCCTTTGATCACAACCACCGCAAGAAGCCCTTCGATCACTGCCAGCGGAACCTGCGTGACCGCGAAAATTCCCAAAAATTCAACAAAGGATGCGCGGAATCCCCCAACCTCCGCCGGATGAGCCAGAGCAAGCTGAAAGGCAGTGACACAATACGTAAACAGGTCGCTGATACTGGCGGCCAGAAAAACGGCGACCACTTTAGGGACGTTCATTTTATTGCACGCTACATAGATTCCATACGCGACAAAGGGACCTGCAATGGCCATGGAAAAGGTATTTGCGCCTAAGGTCGTCAAGCCGCCATGGGCAAGCAGAATTGCCTGGAAAAGCAGTACGATAATGCCGATGACACACATAGCAGTCGGCCCGAACAGTATCGCGCCGAGCCCGGTCCCCGTGGGATGAGAGCTGCTCCCGGTCGCTGACGGAATCTTCAGTGCGGATAGCACAAATGCGTAAGCGCCTACCATAACAAGAATTAAAAGCGTTTTACGGTTGTTTTCCACGATCTTTCGAATGGAGGAAACACCCAATACCAGGAAGGGGATGCAAACCGCCCCCCAGATCAGACAATACTTCAAAGGCAGA
>JAQUYZ010000008.1 GCA_028691625.1 Eubacteriales bacterium | reverse complement strand
TCTGAGAGGATCGCAATCTTACTGGAACCGTCCGGTTCTACTCGTTCAATCAGTCCCATGGCAATTCCTGCGACCGGAGCCTTAATGGGAACACCTGCATCCATCAGGGACAAGGTGCTTCCGCAGACGGAGGCCTGTGAAGTGCTGCCGTTGGAGGACAATACCTCGGATACAACTCGGATGGCATACGGGAAGTCTTCCACAGTCGGCAGTACAGGGATCAATGCTCTTTCTGCCAAAGCGCCGTGTCCGATTTCACGTCTGCCGGGGCTTCTCATCGGTTTTGCTTCCCCTACGCTGTAAGGGGGGAAGTTGTAGTGGTGCATGTATCTCTTTTCCACTTCTTCTCCGATGCCGTCTATGGTCTGTGCCTCGCCCATCGGTCCCAGTGTGGTAACCGACAATACCTGTGTCTGACCTCTGGTAAACAGGCCTGTCCCATGGGTTCTCGGAAGCACGCCCGTCTCACACCAAATCGGTCTGATTTCTGTTGATTTTCTGTTGTCCGGACGGATGCCGTCATCCAGGATGAGGCTTCTGACCTGCTCTTTTGTGATGGAATATAATACCGCAGCAATATCCTTTTTATTATCCGGATAGATTTCTGCAAAATGTTCTTTTGTTTCTTTTTCGACCGCATCCATGTTGTCGAGACGTTCCTGCTTATCGTAGGTTTGAATTGCCGTTCTCATCTTTCCAGATGCATATTCTTTAACAGCAGATTCAATTTCTTCGGCGACCTTGTAAAGGACAACCTCTCTTTTCGGCTTTCCAACCTCGGCTACAACCTCTTCGATAAATTCAATAATCTTCTTGATCTCTTCATGCGCAAACATGATTCCTTCAAGGATCATATCCTCCGGCACCTCATTAGCACCTGCTTCAACCATCATAATCGCTTCCTTGGTACCGGATACGACCAAGTGAAGATCACTGGCTTCTCGCTCAGCCAGCGTCGGATTTACGATGAATCTTCCGTCAACCATGCCGATCAGCACGGATGCCGTGGGTCCGTCAAAGGGAATATCGGAAATGGACAATGCCACCGAGGATCCGATCATCCCTACGATTTCCGGTGAACAGTCAGGGTCAACGCACATCACAGTGGCGACAACCTGTACATCATTGTAAAAGCCCTTGGGAAACAGCGGTCTGATTGGTCTGTCGATCAATCTGGAATTCAGGATCGCCTTCTCGGAAGGTCTTCCTTCTCTTTTTATAAATCCTCCGGGTATTTTTCCCGCTGCATACATTCTTTCCTCATAGTCAACACTAAGAGGGAAAAAGTCAATATCTGCTCTAGGCTCTGCAGATGACGTAGCCGTTACATTGACGACGGTCTCGCCATATTTCATCATGACTGCTCCATTTGCCATTTCACAAACCTTACCAATTTCCAACTGCAATAATCTTCCGCCGATTGCGGTTCTGAATGTTCTGTAATCTTCGAATCTCATTAACAACTTCCTCCTGTTAATCTTTTTCCTTTTACCAAAATTTATGTGCATTCGGCACAATGGGAGTCCTGATAAAAGAACGGCCTCCCCGGCTCGCCAAATTTGTCGGGCAAATTAATTGGCGAACCCATGCAATGAAATCATGATTCTTCGAATCGCAGATTTCAACTGCTAAAATAAAAGCGGGGATTCCCCCGCCTTTGATTTTCAGAACTATTTTCTTAATCCCAAACGAGCAATCAGATCTCTGTATCGCGTGACATCTTTGTTCTTTAGGTAATTAAGAAGGTTTCTTCTCTGTCCGACCATTTTCAGGAGCCCTCTCCTGGAATGGTGATCCTTTTTATGAATTTTCAAATGTTCATTCAAATCATTGATTCTGTAAGTAAGAATTGCAACCTGAACTTCCGGGGAACCTGTGTCTCCCTCTTTTGTCTTGTACTCACTGATAATTTCTGCTTTTTTTGTTTGATCAATCATTTTGATATCTCCTTTCATTCTTTCACCTCTTGCCGTGTGTTACGTCGGAGAGTCGTAAAACTCAGCGAAAGGTATGTATTGACAATAAATAATAACACATATGGTTTTTAAAGTAAAGTATTATCGGCTTTACCGTCGAAATAAAAAATATTACTTTTATTATTATGTGCGGATTCTTGAAATCTATGTGCAAATTGAATCCAGGGTTCTGAAAAAATCCGGATAGGAAATATTGATGCACTGATGGTTTTTGATTGTACTCGTACCCTCCGCTGCCAGTGCAAGCACCGTCATGGACATTGCAATTCGATGATCACCGTAGGTTTCAAATACACCGCTGTGAAGTGGTTTCCCGCCCTCGATGATCAGCCCGTCATCGGTGGATTGAACATCGACTCCCGCCTTTTTCAGCTCGGTCTCCATGGCATCGATCCGATTGGACTCTTTCACCTTCAGCTCTTCTGCATCCCGGATTACGGTCCTGCCTTCCGCAAAGGCCGCAGCAACCGACAGAACAGGCAGCTCGTCAATGAGTCTCGGGACCAGATCACCACCGATTTCTGTGCCGTGAAGGGGCGAATGTTTTACGGTGATATCTCCTGACGGTTCGATTCCGCTCCCCGTTTTTTCAATGTGAACGGAACCTCCCATGGACCTCAGCACATCGATGATTCCCGTTCTGGTTTCATTCAGGCCCACGTTCCGGATCGTTATTTCGGAATTGGGTACAATCAACCCCGCAATCATAAAAAATGCGGCGGAAGAGATATCTCCGGGCACCTCAATCGCATGCCCGAACAGCTCCTCCGCAGGGCTGACGGTGATTCTGTTCTTCTCTGCGGAAATCCTTCCTCCAAAGCCGTTGATCATAAGCTCCGTGTGATTTCTGGAAGGTTTCGGTTCGACAATGGTCGTTTCTCCTTCTGCATAAAGCCCTGCGAGGATCAATGCCGATTTCAGCTGGGCACTGGCAACAGGCAGCACATATGTGATGCCCTTCAGTGATGTGCCTTCGATGGCAATCGGCGTACAGTCTCCCTCGGTTCCGATGAGCTTTGCCCCCATTTCCCTCAGAGGATCAATCACGCGATTCATCGGCCGTTTTCTGATGGAAGCATCTCCGTCAAGGATACAGGAAAAATTCTGCGGTGCGAGCAATCCACAGAGCAGTCTCGTGGTTGTCCCCGAATTTCCTGTATAGAGCATCTCCTGCGGCGCTCTCAGTCCCCGGAGCCCGCTTCCTGTGACAGTGATCTGATTGTCCTTTGCTTCAATCGGGATCCCCATCTGCCGAAAGCAAGCAATGGTCGAAAGACAGTCTTCCCCCATAAGAAAATTTTGAATGACGGTTTTTCCTTTTGAGATAGAACCCATCATCACTGCCCTGTGTGAGATTGATTTATCAGGCGCAACGGTGATTGTTCCCCGCAGGCCTTTTGAGACGGTTATTTTCATCTGCCACTCCCATTTATAATCAGTAGGGTTGAATTCTTGTTTTCACTTCAGTAAATTTCTAATCCTGTTTACTTTGATAGCTTCCGATGATTTTCACAAAGGGAAGCTCTTCCGTAAGCTGATAGAACAGGGCTCTGATCCGTTCATCCTTCAGGTTGCCTGTAAAATCGACGTAAAAGAGATATTCCCACGAATTTTTTCCGTCAGGCCTGGAGTGAATCTCGGTCAGATTCACACCGTAGTCTCCGAAAATGCCCAAAACACCTGCCAGACTCCCGCTGCGGTGCGGACAGGCAAATACGATGGCGATTCTGTCATGGTTTTCCTTTACAATCAATTGCCGGGATACCGCAACAAATTTCGTGGCGTTCTCCCTGTTATGATTGATCCCTTCCAAAAGGATATTTAAATCATATCGTTCCGCAGCTTCTTTTGAGCAGATGGCACCCTTGCGTTGATCCTTTGCATCCGCGACATCCTTTGCCCCCACCGCCGTATTGCTGCTTGTCTTTGCAGCAAGTCCCTGCTGCTTTAAAAATTCAGCACACTGGACAAGTGCCTGTGGATGGGAATACACTTCCCTGATTTCCTCAAGCCGGGCGCCCCTTACGGCTGCAAGGCAATGATCGATTTTTACGATTTTGCAGTAATTAATATACAGCTCATACTTCTGCAACAGATCGTAAACCTCATAAACACCGCCTGCGGTGGTATTTTCCAGCGGCAGAACACCTGCCTGGGCCTCCCCGCTGCGGATGTGCAGAAACACAGCCTCAAAGGTGCCAACCGGTACACTTTCGGCTTCCGGGAAAATAGTTCCGGTGGCAAGTTCCGAATAGGAACCCTGCAGCCCCTGATAGCAGGCTTGCTTTATGACCGGCTCTTCCTCCTGGAAACCGATTTGGAAGTCTGCTCCCAAATCGAGCATTTTCCGGTATTGAAAGGTCCTGCTGACCTCCATGATCTTTTTCAGGAAGGAAGTATAAGAAAGTTTCCATTCCCCGTCCATATCCCCGGTGAGCTGTTGTATGACCTCTTCCTCCCGCTCCGGTTTCAGGATCTTGTCTCCCGTTTTGCTTTTACTGACCGCAACCTCTTCCGCCACCTTCATTCTCTGCAGAAACTGTTCTTTTATTCTCAAATCGATCTCGTCAATTTTTACTCTTAACTCATTCAGCGTCATATCCAAAAGCCTCCAAGTATAAATCCAGCATGGCGACCGCAACCGCCGCTTCAATTACCACTGCCGCGCGAAGTGCGATGCATGGGTCATGTCTGCCTTGAATCCGCAGCAGTTCTTCCTTTCCCGTTTCCAGATTTAAAGTTGTCTGTTCCCTGCCGATGGATGGCGTGGGTTTGATCGCAGCTCTTACGATGATCGGCATTCCTGTTGTGATTCCGCCTGAAATCCCGCCGTTGCAGTTGGTTTTTGTCTTCACGCTGCCGTCTTCCAATTGATAGCAGTCATTGGCTTCCGAGCCCCGCATCCCTGCAAGGGCAAAGCCAAGTCCGAACTCGACTCCCTTCACAGCCGGAACACTGTAGAGCATAGAAGCAATGCGGCTTTCCACAGAATGAAACATAGGGCTGCCGATCCCCGCTGCAGAGCCAACGACGGCACATTCGATGACACCGCCCACAGAATCCAGCTCTTTTCTTGCCTGTTCAACCGTCCCCCTGATTTTCTCTTCTGCATCATGGTCGAGAAGCGGAAGTGTCTCCTGCTGCAATCGTATCAGGAGCTCTCTGTCGATGGATACAAGATCAAAGGCCCGGTCTGCAGCTTCACCGACACTGTAAATATGGGATCCGATCTCTATTTCGTGTTTCCTTCTCAAAAAATCCTTACACAATGCTCCCGCAAAAACCAAAGGTGCCGTGAGCCTTCCGGAAAAGTGTCCGCCGCCACGGATATCATTATGTCCACGATACCTCGTTTTTCCTG
Source organism: Eubacteriales bacterium (assembly GCA_028691625.1). GTDB lineage: Bacteria > Bacillota > Clostridia > Peptostreptococcales > Anaerovoracaceae > Anoxybacterium. The sequence continues at coordinate 8,556 of JAQUYZ010000008.1, read as the reverse complement.
TATAATCGCTGTGGCTGGGACGCGGTACCGCCCTGAGGGCTTCATAATCCTTGCTTTGGGTGTCGGTGTTTGGAATCATGATGCAGATGGGTGCTCCTGTTGTGGTATTCTCAAGGATTCCGGACAGAATGATTGGCCGGTCTTCTTCTCTTCTTCCCGTGGTCAGACTGCTCTGGCCGGGAGCCCGTCTGGCCAGTTCCCGGGAGATAAAGTCCATATCACATGAAAATCCGGCGGGAAACCCGTCAATCACCACGCCGATCCCCTTGCCGTGGGACTCGCCGAACACAGATACTTTCAGTTGACTTCCCCAAGTGCTTCCCATCTCAATCACCTAACACTTTCATCATATTCTTTAACTCTGCAACAGGAATTTTTTTAACCTGTGCTTTTCCGAACTCCTCGATTAAAACAAAATGGATGCCGTCTCCCTGTTTCTTTTTGTCGGAAAGCATCGCTCCATAAACCTTATCAACCGGATCGGTCAAGCCGGAAGGAAGTGAAAAGGACTGCAGGATTGAAACCAGCTTTTCGTAACAGCCGTCTCTGGTGATGCCGATGCTTTCCCCTATTTTCACTGCCGCTGCCATGCCGATGGCGACAGCTTCTCCGTGGGACAGTTTTGTAAAATTTCCAAGCTTTTCAACACCGTGTCCAATGGTATGTCCAAAATTCAGGATTCGACGGAGGCCTTCCTCCGTTTCATCCGCTTCCACCACTTTTATCTTAATCCGGACACAGCGCTCGATGAGCTCCATAATCCGGTCTTTATCTTCTTCTTTTGCGTGTTTTTTATGATCTGTTTTGAAAGCGAGCTCTAATAATTCCGGGTCGCTGATACAGCCGTACTTGATAACTTCCGCCATACCGGATCGATACACGTTTTCCGGCAGAGTATCCAGCAGTTCCGGATCGATGAGTACCAGATCGGGCTGGCGGAATGCGCCCACCAGATTTTTCCCCTGGGGCAGGTCCACACCCGTTTTCCCTCCGACGGAAGAGTCCACCTGCGCCAGCAATGTGGTAGGAATTTGTATCAGATGCCGGATCCCTCTCAGATAAGTGGCCGCCGCAAAACCTGCGATATCACCCGTTACGCCTCCGCCCAGAGCGATGATCATATCATCTCTTCCAAAATTGTGCTCACTCAATGCATCGTAAATTCGGGAAACAGTCTCCAGATTCTTATGCTCCTCACCGGCAGAAACAATGTGGTGAAACAAGGGAATATTCAGATCGGAAAGTCTCTTCTCCAGTTCTTTTAAATAGAGCCCGGCTACGTTGGAATCCGTAATCACACAAATTTTCGAAGGGGCCGCTACTGTGCTTTTTGTTCTGCAGAATTCTGCTGCCTCCCTTAAGATTCCCTTTTCTATCATGATCTTTGACGTATTCTGTTTTCCGGCAAGCTTTAATACTTTCATCCGTACTACCTCATTATACTTTACAATTCTCTGTCTACAACTGCCGCAAGGGCCTTCAGTTTTTTCATGGTGCTGTCGAACATTTCATAGGTCAGGCTTTGTGCACCATCGCTCAAGGCATTTTTGGGATCATTGTGCACCTCGATCATCAGACCGTCGGCTCCTGCTGCGATCGCAGCCATAGAAAGGGACTCAACCATCCATGCCATACCGGACGCATGGGACGGATCGATGATGACCGGCAAATGGCTTAAACTCTTCAGTGCGGGAATTGCGCTAATGTCCAGCGTATTCCTTGTAAAGGTCTCATTCGTTCGTATTCCTCTTTCACATAATATCACATTTTCATTTCCGCCGCTCAAAATATATTCCGCCGACATGAGAAATTCTTCCAATGTATTGGAGAAGCCTCTTTTTAGGAGCACCGGGATTCTCGCCTTTCCCAGTTCAATGAGCAGTTCATAATTCTGCATATTTCTGGCACCCACCTGAAAGCAGTCTACCTTTCCGATGAATTTCTCTACATGCATCGGGTTCGTGATTTCCGTTACGATCGGCAAACCCGTTTCGGCCTTTGCAATGTTCAGCAGCTCCAACCCCTCTGCTTTCAAGCCCTGGAACGAGTACGGCGAGGTCCGCGGCTTCCATGCTCCGCCTCGGATGACAGCCGCGCCTGACGACTTGATATGTCTTGCAATATCAACGATCTGTTCCTCGCCCTCCACAGAACACGGTCCTGCAATTACCACAATTTTTTTGCCGCCGATTTTAATGCCGCCCACATTGACGAGGGTATCTTCCGGATGCATTTTTCTGTTTGCTCGTTTATAGGGCTCCTGTACTTTCATGATTTTATCAACATATTCACTGAGATAAGCCGAATTTCTGTCAATGGAGGAAGTATCCCCGACGACGCCCAAAATAGTGGTTTCCGCGCCGACGATGGGGCAAACCTCTACATTATAACGGCTCAGCCAGCCGGATATCTTATTGATCTCCTCCTGTGTTGTTCCATTTTTCAAAACAATAATCATTTTTTATTCTCCTTTTCTGAATAAAACAAAAAACCCCTCGCCCCGATACAGGGACGAAAGGTTATCATTCATATCTTCCGCGATACCACCCAAATTCAGTACTGGATAAGCACTGCTCTCTTTTCAAATACTAAGCATAAAGCTCAATATTCTATCCCTGTAACGCGGGAATACGCCAAAGCCTACTTGTTGACCGTTCAGCCCGGAGCTCAAGAGGGAACTTCAAAATAACTTCTCTCATATCCACTTCCAGTCAATGATGGATACTCCCTGTCAGATCCCTTATCTTTACTTTCCTCTTTCATCGCTTTTTCCACTATAATGCAATCGTAGAAAATTTTCGAAAGCAGAAAATTTTCTTGCCTCTGCACGTTTCAACGAGGCAGGGGACATTATCACCTCGTTATTATGATTATACATATGCTACCTGTTTCTCTTTTGAATGTCAAGAAGGAAAATAAAAATTATTTATTTCTGTTTTCTGGTTTTTTCTTCATTCAATCTCTGGTGAAACCGCTCCGCTTCCCGGCAGTCCTTTTCGATCTGCTGCGCCAGCGCATTGACGCTGCTGAACTTGATCTCGGGCCGGATCCGTTCGAGGAATTCCACCCGGATCTGTTTCCCGTAAAGGTCTTTGCTGAAATTGAATATATGCGTTTCGATGTTCTTCTTATTATCTCCTATGGTAGGCTTGACGCCTACGTTGGTAATGCCCTGATAGCATGTTCCGTTGTAGTTGCAATAGGTAACATAAACTCCGTGGGCCGGAGTGACCATCGCTTCATCGATCAGGATGTTCGAAGTTGGAAAGCCGATGGTTCTGCCGATCTTATTGCCCACCACCACTTCTCCGCCTACGGAATAATTTCTTCCCATATATTTTTTACATTCACCGACCCTGCCCTCGGCGATGAGTTTACGGATAAAAGAGCTGCTCACAAGATTGCCGTCGATTTTAAAGGGTTCCAGTACGTGAATTCCAAAACCGTTTCTCAGACCTGCCTTGATCAGGGTTTCTGGATTTCCATCCGCTTTGTAGCCGAAGTGATAGTTGAAGCCGCAATAAGCCTCTCTCATTTGAAAGGCCCCGATCAAGAGTTTCTGTATAAATTCCTCAGCCGACAGATGCTGAATAATCTCGTTGAATTCCAGAGAAAACAGATACTCTACGCCGAGTGATTTGATGATTTCGGCCTTATCCTCCAGATATAATATGTTTTTAATAACCGACCGTCCTGCCAGAACATTCTTCGGGTGATTGGTAAACGTGAAAACGGCGCTTTTCAGTCCCGCCATCTTCGCACTCTTCACCGTTCTTCTGATGAGTTCCTGATGACCTTTATGAACTCCGTCAAAATTGCCCAATGCAACAACTGTCTCTTTTATATTTATAATTTCTTCCAATGAATTGAATTGCTTCATCTCTCCTACCTTATAAAAAATCTACTCGAATATTGTTCTGTCGCTCAGAAAAATCTTGTCCGCCACGAGTTTCTCCTGTTCATTTTCATAGAATGCCACACCCAGAAAACCATTTGTTTCGGTGTCGGTTAACAGGTTCTGCTCCAGATAGATGTTGTACGCATTTCTATACTCATCACGAATATTGATCCCCTCACCGGCATGCTTGAACTCGGGTTCCCTTGTCACCGTTACGTCAGACATTCGCAGGTGACCGCCGTTGGCAAACCATTTTCCGCGCTCTCCGTTCACGACTGCCTTCCCGAAATGAACCAGAGGAAAATCCGGCTCTAATCGATACTGCTCCGGGTTTCCTTCCATCAATTCTTCAATCGTCACCGTGTTCTTCAGTGAAAACGCACCGCTTGCCGTCCGGATTAAGCAGCTCATCACTGCTCCGCAGCCTAAAATTCTGCCTGCATCATGGCAGATCGTCCGTATGTAGGTACCCTTCGAGCATTCCACATCAAATGTCACCCTTCCTGTCTCCTGCCGCATTCCTATAACGGTAATACTTTTTATGTCAACCAGTCTCGGCCTGATCTCAACTGCCTCTCCTTGTCTTGCATATTCATATAACCGCCTCCCATTGACCCGTACGGCTGAATAGCTGGGAGGATATTGTGACTGTAAGCCTTGAAATCCGTGCAACACATCGATTATTTTTTCCCTGTCAAAGGCAAAATCACTGCGCCGGTCCAGAATCACTGTTCCCCAGATATCCTGGGTATCGGTTTCAATTCCAAGCTGCATTTCACAACGATATTTTTTATAGTCCAGATCCAGATACTCGGTAATCCTTGCAGCACTGCCGATACACAGTGGCAGTACGCCCACTGCCATAGGATCAAGCGTGCCTGTATGTCCGATTCTTTTTCTTCCCGTTAATCTGCGAAGAAACTGAACACCATCGTGGGAGGTCATACCGGCCGGCTTTAAAAGGTTGATAATCCCATCCCTATTCATTGCTCAGCGAACGCTCCGTTTCTTTTTTTTTATCTGCCTCCGAAAGCTGTGCACAGATCGTATCGGAAATCTTCTGCCTGGCTTCATCCAATGACATATGCAGCGTACAGCCCGCTGCTTTTCTGTGACCGCCGCCTTTGAAGGCCTGGGCGATGGAGGATACGTCCCCGTAGGTCTTCGCCCGTAGTCCGACTTTGATTTCGTTGGGCTTGCTTTCTTTCAAAAATGCTGAAATTTCAACACCGCTGATATTTCTGAGCGTTTCGATAATTCCTTCGGTTTCCTCCATCAGCGCACCGGTTTCCTTCAGCATTTCCTGCGTGACATAGGCGATATCCGCCTTCCCGTCACATAGGATCTCGATGGTGCTGAGCACCGCATTTGTTATTTTCAATTTCTCATGTCTGATATTCTGATAAACCTCCACACTGATCTTTTCCAGATCAATGCCGATGTCAAAGAGATCAGCTGTAATAAGATGTGTGGTTTTCGTTGTATTTGTGTATTGGAAATTGCCCGTATCCGTTGTGATCGCAGTATAAATCGCTTCCGCCATTTCAACGTCGAGATCGATTCCCAGAAGCTTGATCAGATCATAGACGATCTCGCCGGTTGCACCAGCAAACTCGTCGATATAATTCATATCGGCGAAATAGTTGTTTGTCCTGTGATGGTCAAGGCAAATACTGAATTTCCCCTGCAGGAACTTGTCCTTTCTCAGTACAAACCGCTCAATATCGCTGCAGTCGACGGACATGGAGATGTCCGGTGAATGCAGGGTTTTCTGGTCATAGGTACAATAACCCTTCTCTAAAAAAAGCAGGTAGGAAGGGATCTCATCCTCGATGAGGATATGAGCCTTTTTCCCGATTTTCCTCAGCGCAATGCAAAGCGCGATGGAGGAACCTAAAGTATCCCCATCCATAATCACATGGGGATACAGCAATATGGTTTCCGCTTCTTTCAGCTTATCCGCGATCTGCTTCAGTGTGTTTTTCTTCATCTTTATCTTCCGTTTTTTCTATACCCAACTCGTCGATCAGCTTCGTGATATGCCTGCCATATTCCAATGAAGTATCCATTTTAAACAACAGATCCGGCACATGCCTTAACTTGATCTGTTTTCCGATTTCTCTCCGGATCAGACCTTTGGCGCTTTTAAAGGCTGTCAGTAGATCGTTCTTTTCATCAGCACCGGTCTCTTCGGCAGCATTGCTTCCCAGCTTTGTGATGTAGAGCGTCGCGTAGCTTCCATCCTCCGTTACTTCAACGGCAGAAATACTAACGATCCCGGATAGTCTTGGATCCTTTATCTCCCTGAGAAGCAGGTCGCTGACGATTCTTCTGATCTCTTCACTCAAACGGCCTTGTCGATAACCTTTTCCCATAATTTTTCCCTCTTAATCTTCAGTTTATTGTGCTTCGTTACTTGCGTTCTATCTCTTCCATCTTGAACGCTTCAATGATGTCCCCTTCTTTTATATCATTGTAGTTTTCAATGCCGATACCGCATTCGAATCCACGCGCTACTTCTTTTGCATCATCCTTGAATCTCTTTAGGGATGATATTTTCCCCTCGTGAATTACAATGCCGTCCCGGACGAGTCTGATCTCCGCATTTCTTTGAACCTTGCCTTCCAGCACATAAGCGCCCGCGATCACTCCGGCACCTGGAACCTTGAAGGTGTTTCTTACTTCTATCTTGCCCATAACGACTTCTTTAAATACCGGATCAAGCATACCCTTCATGGCCGCTTCCACTTCGTCGATGACATCGTAGATTACTCTGTATGTTCTGATTTCAACACTTTCACGTTCAGCCATGCTCGTAATCGCAGTGCTCGGCCGTACATTAAAGGCGATGATAATAGCACCGGAGGTGTTTGCAAGCATGATGTCGGATTCCGTAACCGTACCTACGCCTGTATGGATAATTCGCACCTTTACGTTTTCATTTTTCAATTTTTCCAGGGATTGTGTCAAGGCTTCCACAGAACCCTGCACATCACCCTTGATGATTAGATTCAGTTCCTTGATTTCACCCTCCTGAATCTGGCTGAAGAGCTGTTCCAGTGTAATGCTTGAGTTTCTTACCATTACTTCTTCTCTCAGCTTCATCCTGCGGTGTTCCGCAATCTCTCTTGCGATTTTATCTTCCTTGACCGCATTGAACTCATCCCCTGCTTCCGGGACATCGGTCAATCCAAGAATTTCAACAGCTGTTGCAGGGCCGGCCTTTCTGATGGCATCCCCCTTGTAGTTTGTCATCGCTTTGATTCTTCCCGAACATGTTCCCGCAACCACACTCATACCTGCCTGCAGCGTACCGTTCAATACGAGCAGGGTAGCAACAGGACCTTTATTTTTATCCAGTCTGGCTTCAATTACGCTTCCCATAGCCAGCCGGTTTGGATTTGCTTTTAATTCCAGTACTTCAGCCTGGAGCAGAATCATTTCCAGCAGGGTATCGATCCCCTCGCCGGTTTTTGCCGATACATTCACGCAGATGGTATCTCCTCCCCATTCTTCAATGAGAACGCCGCGTTCCGTCAAGTCCTGCTTTACTCTGGTAGGATCGGCACCCGGCTTATCCATCTTGTTGATTGCAACGATAATCGGAACGTTTGCAGCTCTTGCATGACTGATGGCTTCAATGGTCTGCGGCTTCACACTGTCGTCCGCAGCAACAACAAGAACCGCAATATCTGTAGCATGCGCGCCTCTCGCTCTCATCGCGGTGAAGGCTTCATGACCCGGTGTATCCAAAAATACGATCTTTTGTCCATTGGAATAGACCTCTGAAGCACCGATATGCTGAGTAATTCCTCCCGATTCCGATGCGGTTACATTCGTTTTTCTGATTGCATCAAGGAGTGAGGTTTTTCCGTGATCGACATGGCCCATAACCGCGATAATCGGAGCTCTGCTCTTTAATTCTTCTTCTTTATCTTTAAAGAGCTCCAGCCCTATTTCAACGACTTCCTCTTCAACTTTTCCGACAACGATGTTGACGCCCAGTTCATCGCCCAGAAGTATTACGGTATCCTCGTCGATATTCTGATTGATATTCGCCATTATGCCAAGCTTCATCAACGCCATTATGACCTGTGAGGTTGATTTTTCTATCTGTTCTGCAAGTCCTGCAACTGTAATTGGTACATTAACGATCTTTGAACCTGGTGGTAAATCTTCCAGCTTGATTTCCGGTTCTACAAGTTTTGGAGCCGGCTTCGGCTGCGGTTTTGGTCTTTGTGCCGGTCTCTTGTCAAGATTCAGGACTCTCTGGCCTTGTGCAGACTTTTGCTGAGCCGGCTGTTTATGCTCTCCCTGCTGGACTGTCTGCTGATTATTTTTCTGTTGTGGCTTCTGATTAAACTTCTGATCCCTTGGCGGATACTGCTTCGTTTCACCCGGTCTCTGCTGTCCACTTTGCGCCGGTCTCTGCTGAGACTGTGGTCCGCCTTGCGTCGGTCTCTGCTGGGACTGCTGTCCGCCTTGCGTCGGTCTCTGCTGGGACTGCTGTCCGCCTTGCGTCGGTCGATGCTGGGACTGCTGTCCGCCTTGCGCCGGTCTCTGCTGGGACTGCTGTCCGCCTTGCGTCGGTCTCTGCTGAGACTGCGGTCCGCCTTGCGCCGGTCGATGCTGGGACTGCTGTCCGCCTTGCGCCGGTC
>JAQUYZ010000363.1 GCA_028691625.1 Eubacteriales bacterium | reverse complement strand
AAAGGCAACGGTGCACCCAAAAGTTACGGAGAACATGGATGAGATCATCGCTTTTGTCCAGGGTTTGATTGAAAAAGGATATGCCTATGAGGTGGACGGCGATGTTTATTACAGCACGAGAAAGTTTGGGAACTACGGCAAGCTGTCCAGACAGAATATTGAGGATCTGGAATCCGGTGCACGGATCGAGGTGGAGGAAAAGAAACAGGATCCTCTTGATTTTGCACTCTGGAAAGCGCAGAAAACCGATGACGAGTTGGCCTGGAAATCCCCGTGGGGTATGGGGAGGCCGGGATGGCACATCGAGTGCTCGGTGATGTCCACGAAGTATCTGGGGGAAACCATTGATATTCATGCTGGGGGACAGGATCTGACATTTCCTCATCATGAAAATGAAATCGCCCAGACGGAAGCCCAGACCGGAAAACCCTTTGCAAACTACTGGATGCACAACGGATATATCACCATCGACAATGAAAAAATGTCAAAGTCCAAGGGCAACTTCTTCACCGTCCGCGATATTCTCAAGGAATATGACGGAGAAGTGATTCGTTTCTTCCTGCTGTCGGGACATTACAGAAATCCGATCAACTTCAGTCAGGAATTGATGGATCAGGCAAAAAATGCTTTGACGAGGATGCAGAATGCGAAAAAGAACCTGAGGCATCTGATGGAGAACGGCACCGGAAGCCTATCCGCAGAGGAAGCAGGGAGCATCGAGGCACTGACAAAATACCGGGAAAAATTCATCGCCGCCATGGAGGATGATTTGAATACAGCAGACGCCATCAGTGCTGTGTTTGAACTGATCAAAGATATCAATACATTTACAAGGGACGGCGCCACCAGAGAATTTGCCGGAAAATGTCTATTGCTATTAGACGAATTAACTGGGGTTCTGGGGCTTCTCAGAGAAAAAGAGGAAGACGGAAGCGGAATCGACGATGAAATTCAGAAGCTGGTTGACGAGCGCCAGGCTGCGAGAAAAGCCAAAAACTTTGCGCGTGCGGACGAAATCAGAGAGATCCTGAAGGCAAAAGGAATCACGCTGGAGGATACCCCGCAGGGGATCCGGGTCGTGAAAGCGTAAGCGGCCGGAAGGAGAGAACAAACGATTTTAATAAATTTTATTATTTCAGTACACGCGGTCTTACCATTGTTCTGCTTGATGTCGATTGGATACTTCATCAGAAAATCAGGGATTATCAGTGAAAATGTATTGCCTGATCTCAATAAACTGGTCTTTCACATTTTCCTGCCGCTCCTGTTGTTTTCGAATATCTATGGAACGGAAATACAGGGGATTGTTCGGGGGAAGCTGATCTTTTTTACCCTTTCTGCAATTTTTATTGTATTTTTGGGTGCGGTTGTTTTCGCTATGCTCGTCGAAAAGAATAACGGGAGCAGAGGCTCCATCATACAATCGATTTACAGAAGCAATCTTGTCCTGATGGGAATGCCGCTGGCCGCAAGTATTTATGGCGATCATAATGTGGGAGTAACAGCGGTGATGGTTTCCATTATCGTTCCCATTTATAATGTTTTAGCCGTAATCACCCTTGAAGTCTTTCGAAGTACGGAAGTTCAATTCGGCAGGGTATTATCGGGCATACTTAAGAACCCGCTGATTATCGGCGGCGCGGCAGGAATCCTGGCTGCGCTGTTGGAGATCCGTCTGCCGGCTGTGTTAGAAGAAATCATAACGGATACGGCCGGTGCGGCTATGCCGTTGGCACTTATTGTTCTGGGTGCGTCGATTAAATTCTCCAGCATTGAACGGTGCCGGCGAAATCTGATCATCGGGGTTGTGGGACGCCTAGTAGCCGTCCCGGCCTTATGCTTGTCAACGGGCGTGCTGCTCGGTTTCCGCGGTATAGAATTTGTGACATTGGTTGCCATTTTCGCCTCTCCGGTTGCAGTGTCCTCCTTTACGATGGCAACTCAAATGAACAGTGATGCTGATCTGGCCGCAAATAATGTTGCATTTACATCTGCGTTTGCCTGCTTCACGATGTTTCTTTGGATCTTTCTTTTCAAGCATCTGGGAATGTTCTAAATTCCTCTTTTCGTTTCTAATTTTTCAGAAAAACATTGCATATTTAACAAACGTTTGCTATGATGTTGTTATTAAATGTGAGGAGATGATTCCAATTAATATTACAATTAAAGATGTCGCAAGAGAACTCGGTGTATCCTATTCCTCCATATCCAGAGCTTTAAACGGAAAAGAAGGTGTAAGCAAGGCAACCAGGGACAGAATTCTGGAAGCCGCAGAGAGGATGGGTTATCAGCCAAATGATCTGGCACGAGGACTTGTCAATAAAATTTCAAAGACCGTAGGCGTGATCATACCGGATATCAATAATCCTTTTTTCGGTGAAATCGTTGCCGGAATTATAGATGCATCCAATGAAAACGAATATAATATCTTTCTCTGTATTTCAGGATGGAATCCTAAAATTGAAAAAGAGTATTTCAACACGCTTCGAAAGAAGAGGGTCGACGGCATCATCCTGAAATCGGCAGGGAAAAACGAGGATTACGACGAGATCAAGTCACCTCTGATGATAATCGAACGCTACAGCAAGTTTCACGAGTACAATTCCGTCGAGGTGGATAATGAACTGGGTGGGTATCTGGCTGTAAAGCATCTCATCGACTGCGGTTATCAAAACCTCGGGGTTGTTCTGGGAAAGGAAGACTATTTTGCTTCTCATCGACGCCTGAGGGGTGCAGAAAAAGCGCTGGTTGAACACGGCATGGCCTTGAATCAGGATCTGGTTATTGAAGGAAACTTCTCCATTGAGGGCGGCCGGCAGGCGGCCAGACAGCTCTTTGAAAGCGGTCAACCCATCGATGCGGTTTTCTGCGTGAATGATCTGATCGGAATGGGTGTGCTTCAATATTGCAATGAAAGCAATATCAATGTACCGGATGAGGTAGGTGTGGTCGGCTATGATAATATTTCATATGCAGGTCTTCCTCAGATACAGCTTACTACGGTGCATCAG
>JAQUYZ010000362.1 GCA_028691625.1 Eubacteriales bacterium | reverse complement strand
CCGCGCAGCTTGTCTGCAAGCTCTTCCGCATTGCGCCCGCTGTCATTCAATCCTTTCACCAGGGCATATTCAAATGTGATCCTTCTCCCTGTTGCCGCGATATGTCTGCCGCAAGCCGCAAGCAGCCCGTCCAGCGGATATCTCCTGCTGATGGGCATCATCTTGTTTCGGATGGTATCATTGGGCGCATGGAGTGAAACCGCAAGATTAATCTGAGGAAAATCCTTCGCCAGTTCCATCATTTTGGGAATCAGACCGCAGGTTGAAACGGTAATGCTCCTCATTCCGATATTCATTCCATCCTTATCATGGATATTCGTAATAAATCCGGACAGGTTTTCATAATTGTCAAGAGGTTCACCGGTGCCCATTACGACAACATTGCCTACCCTCTCTCCTGTGTCCTTTTCGATGGACAGGATCTGGTCTGCCATTTCTCCGGCGGTAAGGTTTCTCTGCAGCCCGTTGATTGCAGAAGCACAAAAACTGCACCCCATCCGGCAGCCGGCCTGTGAGGAAATACAAACCGTATTTCCAAATTTATATTTCATAAATACACTTTCAATAGAGTTTCCATCTTCCAGTCCGAATAAGTATTTTCTGGTTCCGTCTTTTTCCGAATGCTGCACTTTCAGGATCTGAAGCTTTTTCAGGTCCGCTTTTTCATCCAGCTTTTTCCTTAATTCCCTTGACAGGTCTGTCATCTCATCGAAGCTTTCCACACCCCTGTAAATCCAGCCGAAAATCTGCTTTGCACGGAATTTCTTTTCACCAAGCATCTCGAGGTAATGCCCCATCTCTTTTATCGTCAAGTTTTTTATATCTGTTTTCATAGTTACCCTTATACCCTCTTATAGATCTCTGAAACCCGTTTTGTCAGGATCTCTCCCCTGATTCCATTATGATTTTTACAATGTCTCTGCTGTACCTGTACTTTTCAGGTACTTCGGCAGCGTTTACGGCAATGAGGGGTATCGCCCGTTCAAGCAGCGATCCGTTTGACCTGGCAGATATGAGTTCCAGTTCCTCACCGTCAAAATCAGCAAAGGCATAGCCATCGGCTGCAAAAACCAAGTAGTCACCGATGAGATCCACCGGCAGGTTAAAGCGCTTGGAAGCCTCTTCCTTCGGGCTCACCATATCTGCAAAAGGAGAAGTCTCAAGGAATTGAACCAGCTCCTCTTCTTTCTGTTTCTGATCTCCTTTCAGATATAGAAACCGCAGACCGCACTGATTTAGCGGAATTTGTCCGGAAGCGTCCTTTGAATCCGCTTCGGCAGGATTCCCATGATACGGGCAATGGCTGAACACATCAAAGCCGTTCCTGTCCAGAATTGTCTGCAGATTGATCAGGTGCGGCTTACTGTTCATACCATAACCGCCTGTGATATAGATCTCCCTGTCATGATCCAGATCATAGATCCTTCCAAGCCATTCATCAATCTTCCGCATATGTCTGATGGCTTCTCTTGAGCCCGGGGCGTACTGCCGCATCATCGCATCATTGGTTGCGCAATAAATCGCATCCATGGTATTCTTCCTGATCAGCCGGTAGCATGCTTCCAGTATCCATGTTGCAGCCTGCAGGCTTTCCACAGGAGGCGGCATCTGCATGTCCAGATACCGTACGAGGATCTCTTTCGGTTTTTCGGCGCTGATACCGAAATCTATATTTCGTCCCAAATTTTCCAATAGTTCGTTTCTGACTGTCAGCAATGCGGTGGAAGCCCCGTTTTTGCGCATAAAATCCATGATGGTTCCGGTTTCTTTAGATTCCGGATTTTTCATCAGCTCCAGCTCTCCTGTCTCAGGATGATAGACGGTATTTCCAAGCACCCGATGCTCACAGGGAAATTTCCCGGACAATATTGTATTATGATTTACGTTATTTATCGTCGGAACGGCAGCCTTTACGCACTTGCAGAATCCATCCCTTGCGATACGGTAAATGTTGGGCGTATTATCAAGAGAGATATACTCGAGAGAGCAGCCCTCAATCACCAAAATCAGAAGCTTTTTCATTTCTGAATATTCCTTTTCTTATCGAGTGTTATGCACTAAATCTAACATAAATACAAATTGAAAGCAATTTATTATTCGTACATGATCGACAGGAATATTGTATACTTGTCTCAAACCCCGCTCTAATTCTGTTATCCTCCCAAAGTTGTGTCCTGAGTCTGATACCAATTCAATGCTCTATAAAATTGTTCCGGAAGAAAATCCGGCCATAGTTCATCCAAAACGTATATATCCGCATAAACCGACTGCAACGGAAGAAATCCACTGAGTCTTCTTCTTCCTCCCCAGCGGATAATCAGGTCTATTCTGGAAATGTCCTTCGATGCCGGCCAGTCCTTTTGATTCAGATCCCAATCCCAGCCGTAATTCACCAAAAAGTTCACTTTGATCCGGCCGTCGCCGAATTTTACGCGATTCGTATATGGGATCAATTCTCTGGGAAAGCAAGGGGATTCCGTGTTCCCCACTACCAGCAATTCTGCATTCCGTCCGACCAAATCCATTACTGCATCGACACAGGCTCTCTGAAAGGCTTCCTTCTGAGCTGCCGGTCTTTTTGTATTATCCACGGTGAAGCCGTACATCGTCAGCTCCTTCACTCCGATTTCCGAGCAAATCTCATAGAGCTGAAATCCGGGACTGATCCCATAATAATACCCTTCCTTTTTCTCCATTCCCCGCTCAACGGCCCATCTTCTGTTTCCATCGGGAATCACGCCGATATGATTTGGTATTCTTTTATAACGTATCTGCCCGCCACCTATTGAGGTGGGGGAAATTCGCTGCTCGTTATATACGTTCATCCATCCTCTCTTACCCCCTCCTTTCAACTATAGTATAGCCAGGTTAACCGTTTTGTAACAAAAATAATTCTAAAGACGGCGGTTTTCGGGAGAGCACACCACCAGTACCCGAAGAATTTAATATAAAAAGCGCCTTGGCGAGTGTGCTCTTATAGAAAACCGTGAAACCTCTTACCGTCTTCATGCGAAGCAT
>JAQUYZ010000361.1 GCA_028691625.1 Eubacteriales bacterium | reverse complement strand
ATATTTACGGAACCGTCGGAGCTATTTCGGCGGTTCTGTGTATAAAATAAAAGGAGCGCGACCAATGCTTATCGGCGTAAAATTCTGCGGAGGCTGCAATCCCAGATACGATAGAGGAAAGGCTTTTGAGGCGATAAAAAAACAGACACAGGGTGAAGCGGAGTATGTGATCGCCGAAGAGGGCATGGAATACGATCGCCTGCTGGTAATCGGAGGCTGCACAAATTGCTGTGCGTCGTATTGCCAATATAAGGTAAAAGATGATACAATACGCATGTGGGATGAAAACCACATAGAAAACACCATTCAGAAAATAAAAAATGGGAGGAATGACACTTGAACTGGAAAGAAATATATAACAGCAGATTATGTACTGCAGAGGAAGCAGTAAAAAGTATCAAGTCTGGCGACAGAGTAGCTTTTGCACACGCGGTTGCGGAACCGGCGGCGCTGGTTAACGCCATGGTTGCAAATGCAGCAGCTTACAAGGACGTTGAGGTTTGTCATATGGTTACCCTGGGAAAAGGTGAGTATACAAAACCTGAGTACATCGGGAACTTCCGTTTTAACGGATGGTTTACAAGCCCCACAACCCGGGGATGCATCGCGGACGGCCATGGTGATTTTACCCCTGTCTTTTTCCATGAAGTACCCAATTATATCCGCAAAGGGATTTTCGCACTGGATGTATTTATGGTCATGGTTTCACCGCCGGATGAACATGGTTACTGCTGTGTAGGCGTATCCGCAGATTATACGATGCAGGGAATTGAATCGGCAAAAATCGTACTTGCACAGGTAAACGATCAGGTACCGGTTGTATTTGGAGATACATTTGTTCACGTCAGCAAGATCGATAAATTTGTGGAAGCTTCCAATCCGCTTTTCGAGTTAGGTCTTCCCAAGATCGGAGAAACAGAGCTGGCGATCGGAAAGCACTGCGCCGAGCTCGTTGATGACGGCTCTACGCTTCAATTGGGGATCGGAGCAATTCCTGATGCGGTTCTGCAGTCACTGAAGGACAAGAAGGATCTGGGAATCCATTCGGAGATGATTTCAGACGGCGTGGTGGACCTGTTTGAAGCCGGCGTGATCAATAATTCAAAAAAAGGTTTACATAAGAACAAGATGATTGTAACATTCTTAATGGGCTCAAAGAGACTATATGACTTCGCAAAAGAAAATCCGGCACTTGAAATGCGTACTGTCGACTATGTCAATAATCCGTGTATCGTCGCGCAGAATACTAATATGGTAAGCATCAATTCCTGTCTTGCGGTTGACTTTATGGGTCAAGTCGTATCGGACAGCATTGGAATCAAACAATTCAGCGGTGTTGGCGGACAGGTTGACTTTGTAAGAGGCGCCGCGATGTCTCTGGACGGAAAAGGAAAAGCGATTATCGCGATGCCTTCTGTCGCCACGAAAAAGGACGGCACAATGGTATCCAAGATTACACCTTACATCGATCATGGAGCGGCAGTTACTACTTCAAGAAATGATGTGGATTACATTGTTACGGAGTATGGTATTGCTGAATTAAAGGGCAAAACCCTGAAAGAAAGGGCAAGAAACCTGATCAATATTGCACATCCGGATTTCAGAGAGGAATTGAAGGCAGAGTACGAAAAGAGATTCTGCGCAAAATTCTAATTTGATCCGACTAAAATTTTGTAACGGTTCTAAGGAACCGAAATAAGGAGGAATTAAAAAATGCAAGCATTAAGAGTCGTTCCCAAAGTGTTTTATTTTGATACATTTAAAGAATTTAATGATGAATTCAAGGTTGGCAAAGGTGATTTGGTTCTGACGAATGAATGGCTCTATACTCCGTATATGAAGCCGCTGGGAATTGAAACCAACGTAATCTTCCAAGAAAAGTTCGGCGCAGGGGAACCTTCCGATGAAATGATCGATGCCATCGCAGCGGAAATGAAAAAATACGATTTTAAGAGAATCATTGCCTTCGGTGGCGGTACAATTGTTGACATCTGTAAGATTCTTGCACTGGAAGTTCCCGAAAAATCAGTGGACCTTTTCACCGGAGCAGTTGCACCGAAAAAGGTAAAAGAGCTCGTAGTGGTTCCGACCACCTGCGGAACCGGCAGTGAAGTAACCAATGTTACGATTGCAGAGCTGAAGTCCTTACATACAAAAAAAGGTCTTGCTGTAGAACAGACCTATGCGGATTATGCTGTGCTGGTTCCTGAAACAGTAAAGGGATTACCTTACAAGTTCTTCGTTACAAGCTCAGTGGATGCACTGATCCATGCGATCGAATCCTATCTGTCACCGAAAGCATCCCCATTCACAGAAATGTATTCCCTGCAAGCGATCCAGATGATCATGGACGGCTATAAGGAAATCGTTGCGAAGGGGGACGAGGAAAGATTTAAATATCTGAAGGAATTCGTTCTGGCTTCCAACTATGCCGGTATCGCATTCGGAAATGCAGGCTGTGCTGCAGTGCATGCGCTTTCCTATTCCATCGGCGGTGCGTTCCATGTACCCCACGGTGAAGCAAATTATCAGTTCTTTACGGAAGTATTCAAGATGTATACCAGAAAGAATCCGGACGGTAAAATCAAACAGGCCACAAAGATCTTCGCAGATGCCCTTGGCGTTGATCCAAACGGTGATGTATACGGCGAGCTGGAAAAATTCCTGAATAAGCTGATCTTGAAGAAACCATTAAGAGAATACGGAATGACGGAAGCGCAGATTGACGAATTTACTAAGTCAACAGTTGAAAATCAGCAGAGACTGCTCGGAAACAACTATGTATTCCTGTCAGATGCTGAAATCAGAGAAATATTTGCAAATCTGTACTGAGTGATTCTTATGAAAACCAAAAAAATAAGCGCACCGATTCGGTGCACTTGTTTTTTTGGTGTATTCCTTAATATTAAATCAGCCGAAACACCAGATCAAGCTCAGCTTCTGTCAAGGGCAATTCCTGTTTCTCGGCTCTCCTTTTTAAATCCTATCTTGACTCCAGATATCCTGTGCTTTCACTGCTTGTTCTCT
>JAQUYZ010000007.1 GCA_028691625.1 Eubacteriales bacterium | reverse complement strand
GCAATGGTCATCTTCAGTCCCTCAAACAGCAGCGGATTAACCTCGCTGAAAACTTTACCTAAGTCCATTCTTTTTCCTCATTTATTCAGCAGAAATATATTTGTCTATGATCTCCTGATACTTTCCGTTTTCTCTGATATTTGTCAGTCCCGCATCAAACATTTCCAGAAGCTCCGTGTTTTTATCCTTCAATACTGCAAAGCCGTAGGAGGATCCTTTTTCCATATCGGTAACCATCTTCAGGCCGTTCCCCTGGGTGATTCCGTATCCCATTACCGGATAATCTTCAAAGCAGGCAATGGTGTTTCCTGTTTTCACATCTTCATACATCAGCGGGGATTCATCAAAGTAAACCACTTTGAATCCGTATTGTTCCATGATGGATTCTGCAAAAGTAGCTCCTTCGGTTCCGGTCTTAACGGCAACCTTCTGGTCTTTCAGATCGTCATAGGATGTTACCGTGTCATTGTCGGCTGCGATTGCCATTACAACACCCGAATCATAATAAGGCGCAGAGAAATCATATTTCAGCTGACGTTCTTCGGTGATGCTCATGCCCGCAATAACACCGTCCGTCTGATTGGATTCCAGCGCTGCTACAGCTGCACTGAATCCCAACGGATTGAGTTCATACTCAAAACCCTGATCCTCCGCAATGGCGGCCAGGATCTCAATATCGATCCCAACGTAATCGCCGGCTTCATCCTGGAATTCAAATGGGGCAAAGGTCGTATCGGTTGCGATATTGTATACCGTCGCTTCAGGAGTTTCCTCTGCAGGTTCCTCCGTCCCGCCGCCGCAGCCTGCCAGCATGCCCATTGCTAAT
This sequence comes from Eubacteriales bacterium, assembly GCA_028691625.1. GTDB lineage: Bacteria > Bacillota > Clostridia > Peptostreptococcales > Anaerovoracaceae > Anoxybacterium. The sequence continues at coordinate 13,259 of JAQUYZ010000007.1, read as the reverse complement.
AATAAAATTAAGGTCAAGCTTAAAATTTTTTTCATGTAATATTCCTCCTCAAAAATTTTTAAAGATACATACAAAACATTATACATTAAAACCCCGGTAAAGCGAAATAGGTTTGTGAAAAAATTGTATAAAATAATACAAGTATACAATCCTGAACCATGCAAAATGCATTGATTTTTTAATGAGGCCCTTGACTTCTGTTAAAATATGGTATAATGATTCCACCATTACCTGCGACGTCGTCGCAATCAGTTATGATTCGGAGGGATAAAAATGAGTTCCACTCAGAAAAAAAATGTGAACTTGCTGGAGTATGAAGACGTTGTTATCGTGAATAAGGAAGGTTGCATTGTGTATGATGACCAGTCAAGCTGGAGCCTTTACGATTTGAACCCCAGCCAGACAATCGGCCACAACGTGCTTTCGCTCTATGAAAATCTGACCAAGGAAAACAGTATTTTTTACCAGGTTTTGCGGACGGGCATCCCCGTATTTGATGCTGAGCAGGAATTGATCACAAAGGAAAAAAACCGGATCTATCAAATCAGTTCAACCTTTCCGATTCTGTCTTTCGGCGAAATTATCGGTGCGATCGAGTTTTCAAAATTTCTTTACAAGACAGATTCTCTTCACAATCCCAAGAACCATCCCCTCCACAAGAGCCTGAAAAAAAACAATACCATTTATACCATTGAGGACATCGTGACAAAGGACCAGAAAATGCTGCTGATCAAGGAGCAGATTACAAAGGTTGCGAAAACCGATTCCTCCGTCTTGATTTACGGAAAAACGGGAACGGGCAAGGAACTGATCGCTCAGGCCATTCACAATTTGAGCGACAGATGCAGCAAGCCGTTCATCTCGATCAATTGCGCGGCAATCCCGGGCACACTGCTGGAATCGATTCTGTTTGGAACGGTAAAAGGCAGCTATACCGATGCGGCGGATCGGGCCGGGCTTTTTGAGCAGGCAGAAGGAGGAACCTTGTTCCTGGATGAAACCAACTCCATGGATGTGACAATGCAGGTAAAACTCTTAAAGGCCATTGAAGACAGATATATCAGAAGAATCGGCGATACAAAAAACATCGTAACGGATATCAGAATCCTGTCTGCAGTCAATGAAAATCCCGACAGGCTCATCGAAGCCCATAAACTGAGGGAGGATCTGTATTACAGGCTGGGCACCGTGATTATCGAGCTGCCCTCTCTGAAGGAAAGGAAGCAGGATGTCCGGGTTCTCATGAACCATTACATAAAATTCTATAACAGCAAGATGAAGATAAAAATCAAGGAGGTGGATCCTTCTGTTTATGAAATGTTGGAGAATTATTCCTGGCCGGGGAATGTTCGAGAGCTGAGAAACGTAATTGAAAACCTCTATAATACAGTTTCGGAAAACGGAGTGATCACGCAGGATCACATCAGCGGTAAGATTAAAGGAGACACCCTGCAGCACACTCCAGCGCCTCTCTATGAGTCGATGGGTCTGAAGCAGGCGGTTGATGAATTTGAAAAGAATCTGATTCTGAAGGCCATGCAGGCAAACAGAGGAATCGCTGCTTACGCTGCAAAAACCTTAAAGGTATCAAAGCAGACCCTGCAGTATAAGCTTGAAAAATATCAGCTCATCGATTAGGCAGTAAAAAATTATTTACCCGGTAAAAAAATTATTTGCAGGGATGTTTTCTTATGCGAAGAATTTAAAATAGGAATCGGCATACGGTTTCCAAAACTAATTGCAAACAGAGGGTTCACACAGTATCCCCCCGAATTGCTTTCCTTTGGCACGGTTCTTGCGGCTTATAAGCTTCGACAGGAAACCCTATCATCGTCGACGGGATAGGCTCCAAAAAAAGAAATTATAAAGGAGGATCACAATTTTGGGCAATAATGAAAAGAAAATCGGTCTTTGGACCCTTGTAATGGTTGTATTCGTGGCAGCCTACGGCTTCAGCAACGTGACATCAAACCTGGTTTATATCGGCCTTGCCGCAATCCCCTCATGGATACTGGTAGCAATTTTATATTTTATCCCTCTGACAATCATGATCGTAGAACTGGCCGCGGCAAACAAAGACAAAGGCGCGGGCATTTACAGCTGGATTGAATGCTCCCTTGGCACAAAATGGGCATTTATCGGGACCTGGTCCTACTATATCACTTCGATTTTTTTCTTGCAGATGGTTTTCGGCAAGCTTCCGGTGGTCGTCTCATGGGCTTTGTTCGGAGAAGACAGATTCACCGATGATACGGCTTATCTGCTGCCGCTGCTTGGGCTCGGGTGCCTGATCGCACTGACGTTTATCGCGATACTGGGCGTTCAGAAGTTTTCCAAAATCAGCGACATCGGCGGACAGCTTACGTTGATCGCAACTGTACTGTTTATTCTGTTTGCAATTGTCGGTTATGTCGGCAATATTACACCCTCTGCTTCTGAGTTTACCGCCGCAAATCTGATGCCTGATTTCGACATTGCATATTTTTCCACCTTTTCCTGGCTGCTGCTGGCTGTATGCGGCTCCGAGGTGGCCGGAACCTACATCACTCAGGTGGACAACCCGAAAAAGACGTATACCAGGAGCGTCATGATTGCCACCGGCCTGCTGCTCGGTTCTTACATATTGGGCTCCGTTGCAGTCTGCCTGATCATGTCTCCGGCGCAAATCTCGGAATACAATATCGCGGACTCTCAATTTATTGTATTTAAAATTTTAGGAGACAGCTTTGGAATCAGCGGAAAAATCGTCGTTCAAATTTATGCATTTATTAATGTCATCGCTTCCGTCGCATGCTATGTGGTCTGGATGGAATCGCCGATCAGAGCCATGTTTTCTGATGTGCCTTCCGGCATTTTTCCAAAGGCGCTCACGAAATCCAGATCTGACGGGACCCTGGTCAATGCCCTTTGGATGCAGTGCGGTGTTTTGTTCTTACTGATGATCACACCGATCATCGGCTTGTCCTCTCTTGAAAACTTCTTCGTGCTGATTACAAATCTATGCGCACTGTCCACAATTGTACCCTACGCCATTCTGGTGGTCGCATATCTTGCCTTCCGGATGAAGAACGAAGAGCTGGATTTTAAAATTATCAAATCGAAGCAGCATGCAAAAATACTTTCTGTCGTCGTTTTAACCCTCAGTATTGCCGGCTTCTTTGGAGCGGGTGCGGAGGACGTGGCCGGTGCTGAGAATACCTCTGAAGCATTGATTACTCTGGGAATGGATTACGGCGGGCCGATTCTTTTACTCTTTATCGGCTGGGTCATCATCATGCGGAACATCAGAAAAAAAAGCCAGAACCGTTTAAAGGAAAATCAGAATTGAAATCCGAAACGAAAGACAGTACGAATAAGGGGGTTTTCGCAATTAATATTACTTTAAAACTAGTGAACGGAAAGATTTATACGATGGACGGCAAGATATATGAAGCCCTTGGCGTTTCAGAAAATCGAATTGCGCTTCTTGGAACAACCGAAGAAATAGAAGCTGCAGGAAAAGAAACCGCTGCAAGCATTGATTTGCAGGGAAAGAGCGTTTTCCCCGGGTTCATTGACAGTCACATGCATTTTGTGGAATATGGCCTGTGTGCCCAAATGATCAATTTGGAAGAGGCCGGTTCCATCGAAGATATTATCGTAAAGAGCAAAGAGTATATCGAAAAAAATAACAGAAAGAAGGGCTGGATCCTTGGCTTCGGATGGAATGAAAACCGGTTTAAAAATCCTGTCATGCCCACAAAACACGATCTGGACATGATTTCCGACGAGCTTCCCGTCATGATCACCCGGGTATGCGAACATATTGTCGTCGTAAATTCCAAAGCCCTGAAACTGACGGAAGCAACGATCAATACAGCTGTGAAGGGGGGGATATTTGACAAAGATGAATCCGGAGAACTGACAGGAGTGCTGCGGGAGAATGCGCTGGACTGGCTCATTGATCGAATGCCTGCAAGAAGCGTTGAGGAAATACAGGCTGCAATTATCACCGCGGCGGGAGATATGCTGCGCAGCGGCATTACCTCGGTTCATACCAGTGATCTGCACAGCTGCAGCTTTGAGGTAATGTATGAAGCATACTCCCGTTTAAAAGAAGCAGGGCGCCTGCCTCTGCGGATCAACGAACAGCTTTATCTTCCCAGCCTGTTGCAGCTGGACGCGTATCTTTCCAAAGGCTATCCGCCCGGTCATGGAGACGACTTTTTCCGGCTGGGCCCGGTGAAGCTGCTGACAGACGGCTGCCTCGGCGCCCGGACTGCTGCAATGCGAAAAGACTACAGCGACGAGTTTGGAAACCTCGGTATGTATACCTATGAGCAGGATGAATTGAACGCACTGGTTTTAAAGGCTCACAAAGAAGGCTTGCAGCTCTTTATTCATGCCATCGGCGACGGCGCTGCGGACGCAAGCATCTCCGCCATCGAAAACGCCCTCGACGTCTGCCCGATCCGCCACCGCCATATCATCAATCATTTTCAGGTTGGCGCGCCAGATTTATTTCTGAGAGCCGCAAAGCGCGGCATTCTGGCCGCGATCCAGCCCGCCTTCGTCTCGTCGGATTGGAACATGGCTGTGAAAAAGCTGGGAGCAAGGCGGCTGCAGTACAGCTACGCCTGGAAATCGATGCTTGCATATGGAATCCGGCTTTTGGGAAGCTCCGATTGCCCTGTGGAATCCGGCAATCCGCTTTACGGCATCTTTGCCGCTGTAACCAGAAAAGATAGAACAGGAAATCCCCCTAAGGGATTTCTTCCCGCAGAAAAGCTTACCGTTCAGCAGGCATTGGAGCTGTACACTTCAGCCGGTGCTTACGGTTCCTTTGAAGAAGACCGGAAAGGTTTCCTGAAGGAGGGTTATCTGGCCGACATGGTCGTGCTTTCCGAAGACCCTTTTGATGCAGACGAAGACAGGCTAAAAGATATACAGGTGCTGATGACAATTGTGGACGGGAAAATACAATATGGGGGAGACGACCTCCTGTAGGAAGTCGTCGAGAGCATCCTCTGGTCCGAGCGGCCTACGACAAAGGGCTGATCGATGCAAAACAGGCTTTTTCAAGATGAGCATAAATACAGCGGACTTTGCATATTTATAAATTTATTGTGCTTTTAGCCAAAACCTGTTATCATAAATAAATTATAGCACATCGAGGTGGGTCCTTTCCCGCCTCGTTATATTGGTTGTACAAAAGAGGTAACAGTGATGGTCATCAGAAAAGCAAAGCTAACCGATACGGAAGCAATTCATAAGCTCGTGAATTTTTACGCAAAAAAAGGTTTGATGCTCGCTCGTTCGAGAAGTTCAATTTATGAAAATATCAGGAATTATTCCGTCATGGAATTAGACGACGAGGTCGTCGGGATCGGAGCCCTGACCATACTTTGGGCAGATCTTGCCGAAGTCAGAACATTAGCAGTGAAGGAAAACCACTCACGAAAGGGTGTCGGCAAAAAACTGGTAGAGTATTTTCTATATGAAGCAAAAGAGCTTGGGATTAAAAAGGTTTTTACCCTGACGTATCAGACAGAATTCTTTCTGAAGTGCGGATTTCAGGAAATAAGTAAGGAGCATATGCCCCATAAGATTTGGAAGGATTGCCTGAACTGTCCCAAGTTCCCTAATTGTGACGAAGTACTGATGTGCACGGAGATCGATCAGAAAGGAGAGTAGAATGTCTGTTTTATTAGAAAAGCTGCTCCCTGTACTCATCATTCTTTCCATCGGATGGATTCTACGAAGGAGAAAAATCATATCAGGCAGTGCCGTGAATGAGCTGAAAAGCATCATCGTTCAAGTTGGGCTGCCCTGTATTTTATTTTTGTCATTTGCGGAAACCGCGCTTGAAGCGAAGTATCTGCTTATTGTTGCTCTCGTTTTTTTCCTGTGCGCAGCCCTGCATACCCTGGGATTTCTTTTAAGGCGCCGGATACCCGGAATCTTTGGCTCCATCTTTACGCCGTGGTTCATGGCAGGGTTTGAATTCGGAATGGTCGGCATCGGCCTGTTTGCCGCACTTTTTGGTACGGAAAATCTGCCGTTAATCATGCTCATCGGCCTTGGACATGAATTCTTTGCCTGGTTTGTTATGATTCCCTATGTACAGTTTCAAAACAGCGGAAGGTTTGATCTGCTCGAAACCTTGAGCAGATTTATTCGGAATCCGGTGATCCTTGGAATCTTCGGCGGTTTATTCGTCAATCTGACCGGGCTCTTTGATCTGCTGCAGGATTATTTCTGGTTCAGAGCTGCAATCAGTGCAATGACGACGATCTCCGGAATCGGCGTTCCCCTGATCTTGATGGTCGTCGGATATTCTTTGGTAATCGAAAAAGAGAATGCCCGAAAAATTGCGCTTCACATTATCTTCCGATTGGCAGCGGTTCTGGTGATCGGAACCTTAGTCGTCCTTCTGATTCGGCAGCTGATCGGTGAGGTGGATCCGCTTTTCAATATCGCTTTCTATGCTTACCTCATTTTGCCCCCTTCTTATCTTATGCCGATTTTTGTAAAGGACGATGAGTCCGAGCGGCATTTTTTAAGCCAGGCGGTGATTTACTATACCCTTGTCTCCTTCGCAGGCTATTTCATACTGATGCTGCTCTGAAATAGAAGGCAGCTTTATTTGATGTCTTCTTCCTTGTGGTTAGGGGACTCCTTTACGGTAAGGCACGCTTTCATCAGTGCGATTTCAACATCTGTCTCAAACTGCCTTTTATAGGAGTTTAACTGTATGTATTGCTTACCCGCATCGGAGGTAACATATTTCGTCGGCAATGAATTCAGGGCAATCGCCAAAACATCGCAGGCGCATTTTGAACAGGTGCACATTTCCATTCGAACCATAATATCCGCAACCTTTTCATGTGCAATAATCTCCACGACATTAAACACATTGATATGCCTGTCTGCCAGTGCATCCTGTACTCTTTGCTGATGAGGCGTCAGCTTGATAGAAGCAGTATTGCTGCTGTCTTCTCTTTTTATTTCTTCTGCCATTATTTCACCACCTATCTAATCCTCTGATTTTTTCTGCGTTATAATTTAATATCTATTCAGCATAATCGATGAGTCGTCAAATTATGGATGATCTTCACTTCGATTATATTCTATTATTGAAATAAATACAATCAATACCTGCTTAATCTGTGCACATTGATTTCGGCATGGAAAGTGATTATAATAGATGCATGGAATAACCGGAAGCAGACCGGAAGCAGAAAGGAAGGAACTCAAAAATGCGATATATTGATTTGAGAAGCGATACCGTCACACAGCCGACCCAGGCCATGCGTGATGCGATGTACACGGCGGAGGTTGGAGATGACGTTTATCAGGACGACCCGACCGTTAATGCCCTGGAGGCACTGGCTGCCGAGACCCTCGGAAAAGAAGCCGCTCTGTTTGTCCCGTCCGGAACAATGGGCAACCAGCTTGCATTGATGAGCCAAACCGGCCGCGGTGACGAGGTGATCGTCAGTGCCGACTGTCATATCTTTGCCCACGAGGTAGGTGCGGCAGCGGTCCTGTCGGGGGCAAATCTCAGGCAGCTTTCCTTTCCAAACGGCATCTATGATGCGAAGCGCATTGAGAAAGCCATCCGGCCCGATGATATCCATGAACCGAAAACCGTTCTTATCTGCATGGAAAATGCCCTGGCAAACGGCCTTGTTGTTCCTGTAGAAGTGATGGAAGAAGTTTATGCTCTAGCAAAGAAGAACGGGATCGCTGTTCATCTGGACGGAGCACGGGTATTCAATGCGGCTGCGGCGCTTGATGTGGATGTGAAGGAAATCACGAAGAACTGTGACACCGTATCCTGCTGTTTATCCAAAGGACTCTGCGCGCCGGTAGGGTCTGTGCTGGCCGGTGGCGCAGAGACGATCACCAAAGCCAGAAAGTATCGTAAAATGCTGGGCGGGGGCATGAGGCAATGCGGAATTCTTGCTGCTGCAGCAATTATCTCTTTGAAGGAAATGCCCAGGAGACTGAAAGAGGACCACGACAACGCCACATACATGGCGAAAAGGCTGAGCGAGTTGGATGGAGTGACGGTCGACCCAAATTCTGTTCAAATCAATATGGTGTTTTTCAGACTGGACAAGCCGGATGAGCTTATTGACAGTCTTCCGGATAAAATGCTTGAAAAAGGGATTAAAATCAATGGATGTGAACTGGGAGAATTTCGCTTTGTGACCTCCAATGATGTATCAAAGGAAGACATCGATTACGCAGTCTCCTCTTTTGCAGAGTTGATCGGATAAAACAAAGGCTTCTATTGAACGGGCCATTCGTCCTTCGGGATATTCATATAGACGTCCTCCATACGGTGGAACTGATCCTTTATGATGGTGTCTGCCATATTTTCTTTTGTAACAAGAATCGGATCAATCTTGTAAAACGGCACTTCATATCTTCCGTCGTAAATGGTGTCATTTGCTTGCACCAGACCGCCCTTTGCCAGTGTCACTGCAAATTCGGCTCCCTTTGTCGCTTCGATATCAATCGGTTTGTAAATCGTCGCATATTGCGTGCCTTCGACCACGCGCTGACAACCGTCCAGATCTGCATCATGTCCTACCACGGTTACCGCTCCGGCGAGACGTTTTTCCGCCAGCACATGGATCGCAGCACTTGCGAGGGTATCGTTTCCGGCTATGACCGCATCTATTTCTGTACCGGAATCAACGGCCTTCTGCATATCTGCCAGAGCATTTTCATAAAGCCAGTCCACCACCCAGGTTTCTCCCAGGAGCTGGATGGAACCGCTCTTGATTCCCTCCCCCAGCACACTCATATACCCGTCCCGGAACATGGCGGAGTTGTTGTCCCCTTCCGAGCCGTTCAGCAGGAGATAATTCCCTTCCGGGGTCTGGCTGACGGCCGCCTGTCCCATCAGTTCGCCGACCTTGACATTGTCAAAGGAAATATAGAGATCCACATTCGCATTTTTGACCAGCCGGTCATAAGAAATCACCTTGATGCCCCGATCCTTGGCCTTTTTTACCATTGCTGCCGCAGAAACCGCATCATGGGGTATCAGCACAAGCACGTCGATTCCCTGATCAAGAAGGTACTGGACCTGCCGTTCCTGCTCTCTGCTGTCACTGTAGGCGATCTGTAAAATCACCTCGGCCCCCATTTCCCTGGCAGTTGCCACAAAAATGTCCCGGTCCCGGAGCCAGCGCTCATGTACCAGGGTATCCATCGCAAACCCGATTACGATCTTATCCGTTTCCGGCTGGCTGGGTTCCGCGCTTTCCGGGCGGGATTCCCCGCAGCCCGCCAGCAGGCTGACGGAGAGGATCAATGCCGTTATGAGTTTCAGCAGCCTGTTTTTTTCGCACATTTCCGTTCCCTCCTTACTCTCTTTGGGATATCCGGTTTAAGAATTCATCCTTGTATTCCGTAGGCGTCGACCCTACAATCTTTTTGAACGTCCTGCTGAAATAATTGGGATCGCTGTAGCCGATGCTGTAACAGATCTCCTTGACGCTCAATTCATCCGCTTCCAGCAGGCTTTTCGCGATCCGGATCCGGATTCCTGTCAGATAGTCGATGAAGTTTTCCCCTGTCTCCTCTTTAAAAAGCTTACTCAAATATTGGGGACTCACGTTGATCTCTCTTGCAACATCCTCAAGGGTGATGGATTTTGAGTAGTTTGTTTTAATGTACTCTTTGGCGCGCCTGGTCAGCCCGCCGACCTTGTAGTCCCGATAGGAATTGATCTGATTGATCACATGCTCCACTCGTTTTCTGCACCAGAGACGAAGCTCCCCCAGATCGCTGATGGGAAGCACTTCCTCCAGGAAGTCAACTCCCGCCGTACCTCCTCCGGGTTCGTATTCCCAGGACATTTGATTGACAAGAAACACAATTTCCAAAAGCTTATTTTTAATTTTCAGGGGCTGCTCCTCATACTCCTGAACCAGCCAGTCAAAAATGCTGCTGAACGCGTTGATGCTTTCCGTTATATCTCCGGCAGACACCTTCTGCAGCAACAGCTTTTCCTTGTATTCGGGGTATTCTGCCCCCACTTCGGCGGTTTGGGCCGTAATATCCATAAAATGCATGATGCCTGTGCCCTGCAGGTAGCGAAGCGCTTTGAGGGACTCTTCGTAAGATGCAGCAAGCATGTCAAATCTTCTGTAGATCTTTCCGATTCCGATCCGGAGGCCGCAGCAAAGTTTTTCCGAAAGCCGCTGCAGCATGTTTTCCGCAAGGGAAACCGCCTCAAGACGGCAGGCAAACTCACCCGTTTTTGGATTGGCCGGAACGACGACCACGATCCGGTTGAGCATGACCGGCCCGATAATGCATTTACACAGGGCTTTCACCGTATCGGTAAAGTAAGGATAAAATTGCTGACTTTGTATGCTGTAACCGATCTTGTTGTCGGAGCTGCCGGACGTTCGCTCATTCACAAGTTCTACCGTGATGATATAACCGCCATCTTCCTTGATATCAAAAAGACGTTTATAATCAAAAATGTCTTTGCTGTTGTCATCGAATAAAAGCAGCGAATAGACAAAGCCGTTCTCCATGATCGGTCCTGCATATTCCAGCTTTTCTTTCATCGCAAGCTCAAGCTGCTTCTTTTCTCTTTCCTCGCGGATCAGCATCATAGCCTTATTGATCAGTTCTACCACCTTCGCCCGGTTTACCGGCTTCAGCAGATATTCCATTACATCGAGCTTCACTGCTTCTTTTGCGAATTCAAACTGATCAAAGGCCGTCAGCACGATAATCACGATCTCCCTGTGCCGCTTTCTGATTTCCCGGATGGCCTCGATCCCATTGATGCCGGGCATATGGATATCCATAAAGAGAATATCGGGAACGGATTCCGCCATCTTTTCGATTGCCTCCCTGCCCGATCTTGCAGTCGTGATATCCTCCACATTTGTGAAGCTTTTTTTAATAATAAATGTGAGGGAATCAATGGCCACTTTTTCATCATCGACAATCATCATTTTAAACATAGCGATCTCCTCCAAAATTACTGTGCTTCATGATACGCTCTGTCCGGATTCCATTGGAATGTACAGCACCACCTCTGTGCCCTGCCCCGGTTCGCTGTATATCTTCAGAATCTCTTCTCTGGAATAAAATATCTTTAACCTGCTTTGCACATTGTTCAAACCAATCCCATTGGTATGTCCCCCATGCCGGTTTCCCGGATCCGGTTCTTCCGCTTTGGCTCCGTTCATGATTTCGCGCACTTTATCCGCGCTCATTCCTTTTCCGTTATCCTTGATGGAAATCACTGCATACCCCTCCACATGTCCTGCGCTGAGGCTGATTCTGCCCATATATTCCACATCACTGATTCCATGAATAAATGCATTTTCCACAATCGGCTGGAGGATCATGCAGGGGATCTTCAGATCCAGGATATGCTCCTCCTTCTCCATGATAAATTCGATCTTGTCCGCGAACCGTTCATTCAACAGATGCATATAGTTTTCGACATTTCGGATCTCGTCTCCGACGGTAACTGCCTTGTCGAGGTTTCTCATATTATACCGGAACAGCTCCGCCGCATTTTCCATAAAGGAGCAGGCCCGGTCCGCGCCCTCCATCATGGCCAGCTGGGCCCCCGCATTCAGCGTGTTGAACAGGAAATGAGGGTTGATCTGTGACTGCAGGGCATGAAGCTCTGCTTCCCGAAGATTGGCTTTGATGATCAGGTTTTCCATTTCCTTTTCCTGCAGCCTTCTCTCAAGCACCACCTTCTCGTTGATTTCATTGATATACTCCCGGATGCTGGCTGTCATCCGGTTGAAGGCCTCCGCCATAATACCGATTTCATCGTTGGAGGTCACCAGCACCTTCGGCACGTTGAAATTACCATGGGTAATCTCGTCTGCAGCCTTTGAGAGTTCAAAAATCGGCTTGGTGATCCGGTAGGTAAACCATAGGATCAGCACGATGGTCAGTGCAAAGATTGAAGTGATCACTCCGATATTCAGCGTCTGAACGAGCTGTATGCTTTTTCTGACCGAGGTATAGCGGTCGGTGTTCTGAAAAAACATGGTATTGTTGAGCTTCTGTATGTATTCTGCGATATATTGCCGGATTTTGACGCTTTCTTCATAATGGAACAAATACGCCTCCACCATGCGCGATCTCCTTGCCGAGACCGCCGCATCCGTTTCGTTGAGGTAATTCTTAATCATATTTCTGATGTCATTCATGACCAGCATGTTCTCCACGCTGGAATTATCGATCCGGATCGCGTTTGCCTGCTCCCCCAGGTCGTTGGAATAACGGTAGTAATCATCCAGGTTTTTGGAATGCTTTGTTTCCAGATAGTTCTCATATGCATGGTTCAGCTGCTCCAGTGTATTGTTCAGTTGATTGAGTTCCACATTGAGCTCAAAGGTCGAGCTCATTCTGCTCATCAGCACCGAAATGCTGTAATATGGATAAACATTCAAAGCGCTCATGATCACAATAATAACCATGAAGTATAAAATCAGTCTTTTTTTTAAGCTGTTTCTGCGCCATAAATGCATACTATTCCTCACCCGTTTCTTTTTCCGTCTCCAGATATTCTCCCACATTATTCTTCGTAATCAGTTGCGTATCTACTGTGAAATATGCGGAGGTTCTTCCTCCCTCATTTAGGTCCACCAGGGCTTTGATCGCATCATAGCCCATCTGTTCATGATTTGCGGAAACCGTCCCAAAGACCACTCCGTTGTCGATATAGCGCAGGATTTCCGGTGTGTCCCCATACCCGATGATGCTGTAATATACCTTATTCAAATCGATCAGCCTTTGCGCCACAAGTGTGGTGTCCTTTTCATTCGTGCTGATGATCGCATCCAGATCAGGCTGGTTGATCAGAATGTCCTGTATGGTATCCTCCAGACTGAGAAAATTGGCATGATTGTATTGTACGGTTTCAATCTTCAGCCCCGGCGTATTTTTCAAGGCATCTGTGATTCCCGAGATCATGAGATTCTGTACGACTGTGCCACCCGTTCCTTCATTGCTCACCACAACAACGGCTTCGCCCTTGCCGCCTGTTGCAGCAATGAGCATGCGCCCCATTTCCGTTCCGGCGCTATAAGAATTTACGGCGACAAAAGCAGCACGCCTGCTGTCCTTTGAATCCGTTCGAATAGTAACGACCGGGATTCCCTTATCAACTCCTTTATTGATGAGCTGCCCCGTTTTCTCCGCATTCCAAACATAGGTAACGATTCCGTCAACGTTGGATACGATGGCCATATCCAGACATTTGTACTGTT
>JAQUYZ010000360.1 GCA_028691625.1 Eubacteriales bacterium | reverse complement strand
CCGCTATCCGAACGCACGGCGCATCCGGCAAGCATCTGGCCGAGGGCGAGCGCTCAATGATCGCACTATTTAAGGAATCCGCTGAGAGCGTCAAAACTCAGGACGATGGTATTCTGGTTCCGTTTCACGCATTCTATAACGCACTGGATAAATTCATTGACCACACGCACCGCATTGTCATTACCCATGCAGCTGAAAACAGCAAGCTGGAGCCTTTTGATGTGGAACTCCTCAAGGTCCTGTTTATGATCAAGTACGTCAAGGAAATGAAGGGCGGCGTTGAGAACCTCACCACACTTATGGTTTCCTCGATTGATGAGGATCGCATCGCTTTGCGCAAAAAAGTGGAGGAATCGCTGAACCGCCTGGTGCGCCAGACGCTGGTACAGAAAAACGGCGATGAATATATGTTCCTGACCAACGAGGAGCAGGACATCAATAAGGCAATTGCAAATGAAAATGTGGAGATGGGTGAAATCGTCAGCGAGGCATCCACGATCATCTACGGCGAGCTGATCCGTGAGCCGAAGTATCGTTACAGCGCCCGCTACAATTTCCCGTACAACCAGATGGTAGATGATCGCTTCTATAAGAGCAATCAGTCCGCCGATATTGGTGTGCGTATTTTGACGCCGTACAGCGATCTGGATGGAAAGCCTGAAACGCTGCGGATGCTCTCGCTGCAAGAGGACAACGTCATCGTGCAGCTTCCCTCCGACGCAACATTCCTCGAGGAAATCAGCGAGTGTCTGAAAATCGCGAAATTCATCACGAAGAATAATTCCGCCCTTGCAAAGAGTTTCGATTCCATCCGGCGTGCCAAGCAGGACGAACTGGCGGATAAAAAGGATCGCATCCGCATTTTTATTGAAGATGCCATCAAGCATTCCGAAGTCTATGTCAGCGGCGACAAGGTTGCTCTGAACGCCAAAGATCCCCAGAGCAAAATTATGGAGGCGCTCTCCAAACTGGTGGCAACCAAGTACTCCAAGCTGGTCTACATGGAAACCTCGCCCGCCATATCAGATATTGACGCCATCTTCCGCAGAAGCAACCAGATGTTCCTGTCCAGAACCGGAGAGAGCACAGTCAATCGGCTCGCACTGGAGGATATGCAGCGTGCAATCGCGCAGAACACGGACCGCCGCATCAAAACCTCACTCAAAACGCTGCAGGACAAGTTCTCTGCCGCGCCCTATGGTTTTATTGATTTGGATGTGCAGTGGCTGGCGGCAACCTTGTTCAAGCAGGGAAAAATCTCACTGAGCCTGAACAGCCGCGGTATCTCACTGGTAGATACCGATGCGGATGAATTGGTGCGCTATTTTACCAAGCGCGAGTACGTGGAGAAGCTGCTCATTGAAATCCGCGAGCATCCTTCCGACCGGCAGATGAAGTCGGTACGCGATGTCATGAAGGATCTGTTCCAGATTCCCACCGTCGGTGAGGAAGACGACGCTCTCATCAAGTCGTTTAAGGATCGGGCCAGAAATCTGCTGGTGAAGATCAAGGATCTGCTTCCGGAATACCGCTTGGAGTCCCGTTTCCCCGGCAAGAAGATTTTGGAGGATGGACAGAAGCTGCTGGACGAGGCTGTGGAGATCACAGCACCTATGGAATTTTTCCGTTATATCGATGTGCACAAGGATGATTTTCTGGATTTTGCGGAAGACAGTGCCCCGGTGTTTGCCTTCTTTACCGGCGAGCAGAAGGGCATTATGGCCCGCGCATGGAAATACATCGATATTTTTGAAAACAGCAAGACCTATGTGGTGGACGAAAAGCTCATAGGTCTCGAAAAGGAAATCCACGAAATCGCCCGCAAGAGCGCTCCTTACAGCGAAATCTATAAGCTGCCGGCCATGCTGGACGAATACGCCCAGCTCCATGTAGAGCTTATTCAGAAGGAAGCAGCTCCTGTGGTGGCGGACATTGAGGCCGACCGGGCACAGATTTACACGCTGTTGAAAAGTAAGGACTATGCTGCGCATTTTGAGGAGAAGTTTCTCTCCGGATTCCGGGAGCTCAAGGAAAAGCTGGAGCATTCAAACGAAGTGGCCGCCGTGAAGAATATGCGCTATGAGAGCGACGCCCTCAAGCAGCGTTATATTGCCGAAATGGATGCCTACGAAAAGCAGCTGGCGCAAAAGGCACAGCAAGCGGCACAGGCCACTGCCGCTGCGGAGCATCAGCCCGCCCCCGCACCGCAACCTGTCAAGAAAACAAAAACCGTCAGCCTGCGCACCGTGACACAGGGCAAGACCGTACGCCTGCAATCGGAGCAAGATGTGGACGAGCTGCTGCAAAAGCTGAAAGCGCAGATCATGCAGGAACTGTCCGACGGCGATATTAACCTGATGATGTGAGGAGATAAAATGAGTGATACAACGTTTTCCTTCACTATTCAAGGTGATGCTGAAGGGTATGTAACATTTGAATGTCCATACTGTGGATCGGAGTTTAAGTTGCAAGCGGGAGAATTTCAGGATGATGATAACCCATTTTTAGATTTGACTTGCCCGTACTGTGGGTTGTCAAAACAACCAAATGAGTTTTATTCTACTGAGGTAATGGAAAAAGCCAAAGCGTTGGCAACAAACTACATGATTGAGCAGTTAAACAAAACATTTGGAGATATGCAAAGATCATTGAATCATAGTGGAAGCTTTATCAAAATGACATACAAACCGCTTAAAAAGGTAAATGTGAAGGATTTGAAGGATAAGGACACGGTAGAAACAGAATTTAAATGTTCATGTTGCCAGCGTAATGTGAAGGCCCTGTACTGCGCTGGTACATCAAAGATATTTTGTCCGTATTGTGGGGTGGATTTATGAGCGATTTAAAGGCGCTGCGAATACTTAGTTTAGATTTCAGAAGACTTTCAAGCAATTTCCTGAATGCAACAGATGAAAATGCTTGCGTTTTATCCAAGCGGTTTTTGACATTTCTAAATGAAAACGTCTTTATACATCAACTGCTAATTAACGAATTTGATGGGGTATCATACGACTTTCATGATTGTTTCAAGGATCATGATTTAGATG
>JAQUYZ010000359.1 GCA_028691625.1 Eubacteriales bacterium | reverse complement strand
ATCTGCAGGCGAATGCCCGGATTCTCCCGGTGTTCGTTGTATCGATCGATGAAATGGTTATACCGGCTGCTTTGGACCTCAATCTCCTCTTCCAGCTCCGTCAAACTGCTCTCCAGCTCAAGAAACGCTTCCTCTTCTTTTAATGAAGATTCCATGGCCAGCAAAAGGAGACGGTCGACCAGCGGCGTCACATTTTCCGCGCAGGCTCTGATAATTTCTCTGTCGTCAGAACTGCACCAGCCTCCGCCCAGCTCGTAAATCTCCGCTAAAAGTTCGGTATCCAGACCTTTTTCGTCCGCCAACTCCAACAGCTCCAGAATATAACGGGAACGGCTCTGAAGAAGGGCATCCACGCGTACCCACTGCTCCCTTGCCTCCTTCTTGTACTTTTGCAGCTTTCCCATCGCAGCCTGCATCCAGGCCCAGAAGATCATTATAATTCCTAAAATTACATACAGCATGCTGTCAACTCCAAATTTCTCAGTATGAATCAATGTCATGTTTGATATGATTTTACCATCTTTCTCCCCGTTAAGCGAGTTGTTTTTGTTTTCCTCATCATTTCCACCAATACAAAAAGCCCGCGTAACAAGGTTCTGCCCCGCAGGCTGCTCTCAGCTTTTCCTCTTCAACTTATCCGTATAGCTGTTCGAAATCGGCTGCAATCACATCGGTGAGCTCCAACATTCTATTCGCGTTGTTGATCGCCGTCAGGTAATCTCTTCTGTTGATTGACTCATTGATACGCTCAAATACCTGGTCGAAATTGGAAACATCCTGCACATACCCGCTCTCCAGCTCGGGCTGTATTCTCTGCCACACTGTCAGCGCCCTTCTGTAATTCTGGTGCGCCTCCGCCCAGTCGTTCTGCTCAACATTCACAATCATCTGCCGCGCAAAATATGCCAGCCGCAGGACGTCCGGCGGAATGATCACATTGAAAAAGTCAAGCGCATCCGCTAAGAGCTGCGTAATTTGGTTCGCCTGCGACATCGCAGGAAAGGTCCTTCTTTGCGAAATGTTCTGTTCCGTATTTCTGATTGCCGCATTCATCCCGAAAATTACAGTATTCGGAACCTTTGCCTCTTGCAGCATCGGTGCAAGGTTGTTCATGAGTGTCCTTATTCCATTGATTCTTCTGTTTGCGCTTTCCCAATCCACCATGACGATGTCCTCAATGACAGCAATCGCTTCAGTCATGATGTCACCAATCTGCTCGGGCACTGCCGGCATATCCGGGATCATAATAGTTTGTCCTTCATAAATCAAATTTGGATTGGTTATGTGAGGATTGGCCTCAATCAACTGTGCCAGCGGCACATTGAATTCTTTTGCAATTAAATATAATGTATCGTTTGGTTTCACGATATACGGTTGCATGATTACTCCCTCCAATGGTTCGTTTCTATGAGGCGAAATATTGAACGCCTCGTGTAATCATAATATGTGTATTTTTTTTAATTGTCACAAACAAGGAAAAATCGGAAGCAATCCTTTTTTGCGTCAGACCCCCTCCATGCATGCCGAGCGCACATCGAAAAGACCTTCCACATATGCGGAAGGTCTTTTCTGATCTTTATTTTAATTTAAGCCTGCCGTCCAGGTGTTTTCCTAAAGCATTCGATATTTTGCTGAGCATTTTAATGCCAACAGACGAAATCACAACGATTTCGGTTTTTATCACCGGTTCCTTCCATTGCCTCATTACGATATCATCCCCGACGGCATTGATTTCTACCGGACCTATATCGGTGGCGGCAAATCCTTTGATTCGAAAACTGTCCAGTGCAATCTCTTTCAGAAAGTGTCCCAGTTCTTTGAGGTTTAACAGGCTGTCCGAATGCAAGATAAAAGAGTTCGGCCGGGATTCATATGTATTTGTACTGCGGCCGGTTTTTTTCAGGGATACAGAAAAATTGTCCGTAATCTCCCGGATATCGGTGTTGCAATATGATGTCACAAACACCTTCACTCCCGGATTCTTTTCGTCAACAAGCTTCTTGATCTCCTGTTCCGTTTCAAAATCAATTAAGTCCGCCTTATTCAGGATGACCGCATTGGCATACGTGACTTGGTTCTCCAGTGCAGGCAGCATATCTATCATTTTTAAGAAATTTTTCCCGTCGATGATGCAAATGGAACCCCTCATCAGATATTCCTCCGTTGTGTGGGGTTTGATTGCGCTCAAAATCTGCTCCATATTCGCCGGATCAGCAAGGCCAGATGCTTCAATAAACAACAATTCTATATTTCTTGCAGACATCTCGATCAGACTATCCACAAACTTATCTTTAATGCAGGCACAGAAAATGGAGCCGTTTGATAATTCTGCCGTCTCAATGCCGTCTTTTTCAATCAATCGAGCGTCAATATTTATTTTGCCGAATTCATTGATAATTACACCGATCTTCTTGTCTTGGTAGGTGTCGATCAGCGACTGAAGGAGCGTTGTTTTTCCTGCTCCTAAAAATCCTGTCAATAAATAAACCTGGATCATCTCTTCCTCCAATCAGCTTCTTTTATTTGATATATTTTTTAACTTCGGCAATCAGTTCCTGCTGATTCGGAATGATTGAAATATATTTCTGCTCGCCATTGATACACATGGTCGGCAAATTTGCGATTCCCATTTTTCTCGTTCTTTCAATATCTTCCTTGATGAAATACTGGTAAACCTTATAATCACCAAACTCTTTCAGATCATCGTATGCGTCCTCAACAGCAGCCAGCATATAGGTGCACGCTGCGCATTGCTCCGGATCCAGTAAAAACAGTTCGATGAGAACTTTGTCAAGGTTGGCGTAATCGGGTAATTCTACCTCGATCTCATCGACTGCGGCATGATAGTTTTGGATCAGCATCTTTGCCGCTTCCGGGTGCTTGACCGCCTCTGCGCATGCCACTGTGTTTTCAAAGGGCGTATCATACGGCATATCGCATCCGGGGCTTATGATCAGGTTGCGATGATCGGAAACGCTTTTCAGAAGGTCGATGACAACTTTGATATTGTCCTCTTGTGTTCCATGAAGCATCGTTGTCGTAAGCGGGATATTTCCTC
>JAQUYZ010000358.1 GCA_028691625.1 Eubacteriales bacterium | reverse complement strand
CAGGCGTACTGGTGAGTTTATCGGAATCCATGGATGCCATTCAGGCGCTTTCCTGCATTGACATCCTGGACCGTGAGCAGGCGAAAGCAGCAGTCTCATCCTGTGTCGCCAAAAGTGAGGCGGAGCGAAAAATTTTTTCGGAAACCTTTGACCGGTTTTTCATCGATCCTGTGGCCAAGGATGCCTACATAAGCTGTAAATCAAAAGCCAGAGAACAAAAAAAGCAGGAAATCCTGCAAAGAGCATCAGAGCTGCAGTTTCAGGGACAAAAGCTCGATCTCAGCGACGACTTGAAGGAGGTTTATTCGGAGATCTCCGTTGAGGAGCGGAAAGGGATCCTTGATTTCCTTGATCGGTCTTCCACCGGAAAAAATATGAAGCCCCACTTCAAACCCACCACGGAAAACGTGGTGAAGAGTAAGCTGAACAATCTGAAGAACAAGTACCAAAAGCCCCATGACCATTCCTGCAGTGTTTTTGATAGTGCACTGTCGGAAGCAGGCATCATCGCTGAGGATGTAACCGAAGCGGTCCGCGGTGAAAACAGCCTTTTGTATCAAGATTTAAGCACCATCGCCGACAAGGACATGCCCGCCGTGATCCAGCTGATCAAAATGATGGCGGAAAAGCTGAGGAAGAGCACCCTGAATAAGCAGCAGACCGCAAGAAAGGCGGGACTCGACTTTAAAAGAACCATCAGCTCCAATATAGCGGCAGGAGGGACTCTGTTCAAGCTGAAATACAAGACGAAGCCCAGACAGAAGCAGCGGATTCTTACCCTATGCGATGTATCTTCCTCTATGTACCGCTTTTCCGGTTTTGTGCTGAAGTTTATTACCTCGCTCCATTTTGAGATCACCTCTGCGGACCACTATATCTTCTCCACGGATATCGAGCATCTCAATATCAATAAATTTACCACATCGACTGATATCGAGCAGGAGATCACGAAAAGCAGGGTTTGGAAGAAAGGTACGGATATCCACCGTGCAATTCAGTATATTCTGAAGAACCGGTTTGTCATCCTGAATTCATCAACCATCGTGATCATCGTCAGCGATGCGAAAACACTGAATGTAGCCAACGCTGCGGAAAGTCTGAAGCAGCTCGGCTCAAAAGTAAAAATAATATACTGGCTCAATCCCATTCAGGAGTCTGAATGGGCAAGAATTGCCGGCATTGAAGGTTTGAGACAGCATTGCATCATGCTGGACTGCAGTACACTGGAAAAGCTGAGCAAGGCATGTGAATGGTTTTAAAGAGAAACAATATCCGGGCTGCGGTCTTTTATTGTTTCTCTTTTAAATATGCCGTGTTCAGATTGATCCAGTAGTGAATCTTATCTGCCTGGGGATCCAGATTGATTTCCACATGATTGAAGACGAGCAGTACTGCAACCTCTTCATTTTCAAACCGGACGCTCATGTCCTCAAATGTTGCTTCAGCCGGTCTTGCCATGCTGTCGGGAGGATATTTGTCAGATATCCGGTCAACATACCCATTCATATCCTGTTCAAGGATGACCCGATCATTCAATTTGATGTTCAATACCGGAATCCCGTCGGGAGAAGCCGTATCCCAATCGATGGTGTAGACACCGCCGGCTCCCGTGATTACGGTTGATTTGTTCTCGTTTTCTCCATCCGGCTGCATAAGAATGCTCCAGTTGTAATCGCTGATATCGACCGACTCCGATTTCAGATACAAGGATGTTCCGAGGAAGCCTCCGCTGTTCGGATCCTCAAATTCGGGCCTGGCAGGTTTAAATCCAAACGTTTCTTCGAATACATCGTTTTGATTTAATTTCCTGTCAAACCAGACCGGCACCTTTGCATTTTCAGCGTTTGCAATATAGTAGACCGCGTCGGTTATGGACTCCTTGACAGCTGTTTCCGGCTCCCTTTCTGCCTGCTTCACCTCGTTGTTTTCAAGCATCCCTTCACTGACCAGCAGTTTTTCGAGGCGGTCAACCTGGGAGGAAACAGGCAGCGCATGGTAACCCACCAGAGGGAAAACAGCAAACACAGCGACAGCGCAAATCATTGCCACGACCGGCAGATAGGCTTTCGATTTTATCAGAATCAGCAGAACAGCTGCCGTAACGGCAACGATCCAAACAAGCAGAAAACTATATTCGGTCAGCTTAAGGCCTGATTTACTCAACTGCACAAACAAGGCTGCGGCTTCAAAAGCGAGAATGATCAGTGCGGCAAAGGGGTAGACCCTCCGATAGAACTTTGCCAGTCCGGATTCATGATGCGTAATCATAATATATAACCATAAGCCGACAAGGGAATACGTTGTTGCAATTCCGGCAAGCCGTTCAAACACAGGCCAGTCGCCTGTCAGGATTGTTCTGCCCGACCACAGGAAAAGCACCACTGTCAGAGCTAATATAATCGGGACGATGATGTAGCCTAACAGAACCTCTATAAACCGTGGCTGATTCTGAGCAATCTCCCGGTGGTCGTCGTCGACTCCCTTTCGAAAGTCGGGGAAATAACCCAGGAAGATTGTGAAGGCGAGAAAACCGGTCAGGGTTCCGATCACCATATAAACTTTATAACTCATATCATGATAGAGCAGGGCTTGCACTGCACCTGCAACACCGCTTGCGCCTGCCATGATTACAATTCCATAAAGCAAAGCGATAAAAAAGGCTTTATGCGTCATGAAAAATGAGCGGGAAAAATCAGATTGCTTCTTCGGATAACCGGCGGTGACGATAAAAACCAGAAAACTGATCAAAATAGCCGCACTGATACGGGCTCCCGCCAGGGTTGATATGGTCTCAAAGCGCTGTTTCGAAACAGCAGGATCTGTTCCGCCCAAAAAGTAGAGCAGCAGGAAGGCTGCGGCTGCCGCTGCGGCACCGAGCAGGTTTGCAGTCAAAAAAGCCTTTTTGTCATTGTAACGGCTTTGCGCGATCGTGATCGCTGCCATACTGAACACAGCGCCGAAAGCAAAGGCAAAATGCAGGCAGTTGAACAGGAAATTGTAAGGCTCCTGCTGCGGCCAGTCAAGCTGTATTCTGATCAAGGTGACAACGGAAAAAGCGAAGGC
>JAQUYZ010000357.1 GCA_028691625.1 Eubacteriales bacterium | reverse complement strand
ATTCAGTGACAAATCCCCGATGGATGCGATGATCACACCGGCCACGGAAAAAATAATGCCCAGTATTTTATTTCTCGTAATGCGTTCACTCAGCATGGCATAACCGAAGAGGATCATGAATACAGGGAATAAACCGTGGATGATGGCGGAAATGTTGGCCGTGCAGGTGACCATGCCAAGGCTTAACAGCACAAGATTACCGCCGTAACCAAAGATCCCGTACAGAAAAGCATTCTTACTCAGAAGATCCTTCAACCGAAAGCCGCGCTTCAGAGCAAAAGGAAGCAGCACCGCAAATGCGATCAGGATCCTGACAGCGGAGAGTGTGAACGGACCAAGCCCTGTTAAGGCCACCTTTGTAACGAGAAAAGCGGATGACCAGATAAAAACGGCTGAAAATAGTGCGATATAGTATTTCACTGTATGTAGGGATAGCATTTGATAAACGGATTCTCCTCCTCTCGGTCTGTTGCAGGAAATTCCTTCCTGAGCTTGTAAAACAACTCATTGTAACACACTGTGTGTACCGCTGCAAAGGGAAAAAACTGTAAAAACGGCTGCTCTCAGTAACACTGTGAGCAGCCTCGGATTATGATTCAATTGTTTAATAATTTTTTCCATAGTCCCGGCAAGATCTGATTTGCAGCGCTGTTTCAACTCA
The DNA here is from genome assembly GCA_028691625.1 of Eubacteriales bacterium. Classification (GTDB taxonomy): domain Bacteria; phylum Bacillota; class Clostridia; order Peptostreptococcales; family Anaerovoracaceae; genus Anoxybacterium. Next base: position 2,421 of record JAQUYZ010000357.1, on the reverse strand, counting down.
GTAAGCTCAGCCAAAGCAGTACCGGTGCTGAATACTTTTGTAATCCCCAGGTCGTAGATTTGACTTAAATCTCCCTCGACAAAGCCCACAGCTTCTCCACCCAAAGCATGTAAAAACAATCCACAGTACCTTCGCCTCCGTCTGCCACGGGAATTTCTACGGCATTGCATGAGGGGTACTCCTTCAATATACTTTGTTTCATGATTTCACAGACCTCTAAGGATACATTCCCTTTCTCCTTTCAGTCCGTTATAGATGATTCTGTAATATGAAATCAAGTATAATCGTGTGAATAACCAAATAATATAGCTGATATTATGAAAAAAGAAAGGGAATTTTAGTACCTGTAACAAAAACCGCAGGAGTGAACGCAAAAAATGGATAGCAACCCGTATCAAAAGGTTATACAATACCAGTAAAGACTTCTTAAAGAAATTGGAGGACGACTATGTTCATCAGGAGGGGCACTGCCGGGAAAGAGGAAGCAAAACGTATTTTGCAGAGCACTTGTTTATCCATAAAAATACCGTCCAATATGAAATAAACAAGATCAAGGCTAAAACCGGCCTGGATGTCCGGGAGATGGAAGACTTGCAGACATTAATATTAGCTGCAAAATGGTACGCCTCCGGGACCGGAAAAGGAAAGAAACGGGAGGATCAATGCTGAATATTTTTTATGGCCGTGAAAATCTGGATAAGGAAAAGTTTTTGTTTGATCGGATCGCAAAAGATCTGGACGGGACGCACCAGAAAATACTGCTGCTGGTACCCGATCAGTTCACGCTGCAGGCAGAACGCAACGCCTTTGCCTATCTTTGTTTGGACGGTCTCATGGATCTGGAGATCATGAGCCAGTCAAGGCTGGGCTTCAAGGTTCTGTCTGAGGTCGGAGGCAGCAGCCGGGTACCCGTCGATAAATACGGCAGGCATATGCTCCTGACTAAAATACTGGCGGAACAGAACGATCACCTTGAAGCATTCCGAGGAATGAGCCGAAAAGCTTCCTTTATAGAAATGACCAACAATCTCATTTCCGAAATGAAGCAATTCAACGCTTTCCCTGAGGATATCCTGAAGATCCTGCAGGAAACAGAGGCAACCTCCATATTACATCGAAAACTGAAGGATATTCATAGAATTTACGAAAAATACGAAGAACTTATCGAAGGAAAATATCTCGATACAGAGGATTACCTCAATCTTTTCATCTCTAAAATCGGACAATCCCGTCTTATTCAGAACGCTGTGATCTGGATCAGCGGATTTGATTATTTTACTCCAAAGACCTTGCATATCATCGAGCAGCTGATGCTGACTGCCAAAGAGGTCAACGTCGTATTGACTGCAGATTGCCCAACGGGAGCCGGAGACTGCGCAATGCAGCCTGAGAGCAGGGACAGCGATCTTTTCGATCTGACCAGAGGAATTATAGATCAATTGAAGGTCATAGCAAAACGAAGCGGCATCGGCTGCGAGGAGGCCCCCGCTGACAGCGCATATCACATCCCTGCGGGGGAAAATCCGGGAGAAAAGGCGGCGGCACTGGTCCACCTGGAGCAGGAACTCTATGCGCAGCCTTACCGGCAGTCCCTTGCGGGAAAGGCCATTACTCTTTGTCAGGCTGCCAATTTTTATGCGGAAGCGGAAACTGCCGCAGCAAGGATCGTGCAGATGACAAGGGAAGAAGGACTGCGGTACCGGGATATTCTGGTCATTTGCAACGATATGGAGGCGCGGGCCTCTGTAATCAGGAGAGTCTTTGCCGATTACGGCATTACAGCATTTCTGGATAAAAAGAGGGATATCCTGCATCATCCTTCCGTGGAATTCATCACGGCCCTCATTGATATTTCTGTCAGGGGCTGGCTGTATGAGGACATTTTCCGCATGCTGAAAACCAACCTGAGCTCCGTTTCCGGCGAAGACTGCGAGGATCTGGAAAACTATGCGGTCAAATACCGCATCAAGGGCAGCCGCTGGAAAAAGGACTTTGCCTACGGCGCAAAGGCCGAAGGAGAAGAAGTCCTGCAGAGGATCAACGGGATCCGGTCACAGGTCTGCAGCTATATTACAGCCTTCGAATCGGAATTCAAGAAAGGTAGGACAGTGCGAGAGAGAACGGAAGCGATCTATCGTTATTTGACAGAAAAGGCCGGACTGCCGGAAAAAATCGAGGGACTGATCGATTATCTGATAAAAGAAAACCAATTTGAATATGCAGAAGAGGTCTCCCAGATCTGGAGTGTGATTATTGGCATTTTCGATCAGCTGATTGAGCTGATCGGGGAGGAAAAAATTACGGCGGAGGAATACGGCATGATTCTGAAATCGGGCTTTGAAGCGGTGGAGATCGGGCTTCTCCCGCCGACCATAGACCAGATCGTCGTCGGCACCATGCAGAGAACAAGAGCAGGAAATA
>JAQUYZ010000356.1 GCA_028691625.1 Eubacteriales bacterium | reverse complement strand
CTGGAGGAATGTCTGGAGAAATTCAAAAAGAAAAAAGCGATCGGGTGCCATACCCACGGGCTTTTAACTACTCTAAGAGGTTTTCAGAGGATGGCGGTATATACAAATGACAATTCATGGAACGAACTGCCGGAGTATTACAGAAACATGATCATCCGCGAACACTGGGAAAATGCCATCGGCGATGTCTGTGAATCACTGCCCTATTCAAGAAGGAACGAAGCCTGCGCGACATCGGATTGGATGATGATGAACTTATGGTCCGCGTACATCAACAACGACGATAAAGCTTATGCGGAGGCGGAGCATATTTTATGGAACGCCGTATTTTTTAACCAGATCATTACCGGTGGAAGCGGGCACAGATCGGTTGCACCCTGGGGATATACCACAAAAGAGTTTCAGGAGGCATGGTGGTGCTGCACCGAAACAGCGATTCTTGGAATGTCGGAGTATGCCAAACATGCCGTAACCTTTAAAGACGGGACACTGAGAATCAACTTCCTGATTCCGGGAGAATACACAGATGGGGACATGACGGTAACTATTTCGACGATGTGGCCCGCGAAAGCGGATACCACAATAACGGTCAAAGGGTGCCCGGATCCTATCTATGTACGGATACCTGAAGATATCCGGAACGCGAAAGAAGAAAGAGTATGCAGCGGCAATGTCACGACCATCAGGCTGAGAGGAGAGATTGGCCATACGGTTGAGCAATGGAAAGACAACCTGTATATATTGAAATACGGCCCGTTGATTCTTGCGCCGTCAAACTATGTCTGGGAAGCAAATCCTTATGCAAATTCCGACAACGGAATTCCGGAGGGATATTTAAGTTCGGATTTTCCTTCCGTGGATTTCCGAATAACATTACCGGGAACTGACGAGAATGGATTCTATAAATTTCAGCATTTGCCGTTTCCGGACTGGGTCTACTACGACGAAGGGCCTGAAAGCAGAACGTCATTTGAAGGCGTTTCCGTAAACGTGGAGTTGAATTTTGAAGACCATTCCGTGAAAACCGCCAGGTTCTGGCCTCTGTGCTATAATATCAGTACGCTGACGTTTTATGAAATCCCCGTGGTCTTCAGGACGCGTGGAAAATGATTGCGTCATGGTCCGCCGTAGGTTTTGAGACGGATTTAATAGTTATTGTTCCAAATGGCGAATAGCACAGAGAATAGTAGCCGGTAGCGATGAAATCACCCGGCGGACCTGCGTAGCGTGGGTTCACCGGGTGATTTGCTCAGGGAGAACTTCGATGCATCAGCACCGCTGTGCGCGCCCTACGGTGTCGCCGCTCGCACCATCGCAAGGCTCTCTTTTGTCTCGTTACCGATCCAGTCCCAGCCTCCTGACGGCAACTGCTTTATTTAAGCGGGCACCTGTTTCTCTGCGCTATCACAGTGTTTACATTTTATACTCTTTGTGCTATGATAAAAGCGGTCATAAGGAAATACTGACAGGTGCAAAACTTAAGACATTAATTGAAAAGTCATATTTATCTTTCGGGGGTATATATATGATCGTTGAGAATGAAAATGTTGAACCCAAACAGCTGGATGACTTATCATCCAGAAAGATTCTGGCCAACGGCGGCTCGATGATGGTTGCTGAAGTGACTTTCAAGAAAGGCGGGGTTGGAGCTCCGCATAGTCATGACAAACATGAACAGGTTAGCTATGTTCTCTATGGCAAATTAGAGGCAACAGTAGGCAATGAAACAAAGATTCTTTCGAAAGGTGACAGCTACTACGTACCTTTTAACGTTATACACGGTGTTGTCGCGCTTGAAGATTCCGCCATATTAGATGTATTTACACCCATACGGGAAGATTTTTTGCAATGATTGAAAAATCTCCTCGCATATATTGAAAAAGGCTTTCCGAAGGCAATTCGGAAAGCCTTTTTCAATGATTCCAGATTTACCTCAAGTGATTTCATACGAAGGTACGCTCTGTTTTCAGCTTTTCGAGCACTGTGACCGTGTCCTCATACCGCTTCGTCAGGCTGCCGTACTTCTTCAGGTACTCATCTTGCGATTGGGTGGTGCTGTCGTTCTCCGTAACCGCCGCCTTGACCATTTCTGCAATCACCTCGGCTAGAGCTCTGCCGACAGGTCATGGCCTTGGCTTCCTCAAAAATATCGCGGTATTTGATTCTCCTGGGTTCGGCCCAAAGCGCCTCAAACCCGGCCAGGTATTCCCCCTTATAAAGGCAAAGGAGCTTTTGGGCCTGTATTACCGTGCTATTCTGCTTATAATTTTCATATACCTTTTCAAAAAGATCAATATCGTACTCGATTTCGTCCCTGCACATATAATAACGGGTTTCGCGGCAGACGACGGATCTCTCTATGCCGGCTTGTCTAAGTACGGTTTTTATATTGGTCAGGTTCACTGCAATCAGATTTTTTACATTCTCCGACTCGGATTCCCACCAGATAGCGTTGCAAATTTGCTCTTTTGTCGCTCCCCGATCACCTGCGTCGAGTAGGAAAGCCAGAAGCTCGCGCTCTTTTTTTCTTCTAAGCCTTAAAGGAATCAACCGTTCCTTATCCTGGAATAAAGCGAAGTCACCCAATGCGTCAATGTACACTTTCTTTGGCGTAAAGCGCGCAAATTCCATCATCCGCTTTGTGATTTCCGGCTCTATTCCGTTGCCGTAGGCAAATTCCAAAACCGGGTCGTAGGCCTTCCTCATTTTGAAATATTCATAGACTCCATTGTCGGCGCAAAGCTTGAGATAGCGGCTAACCAACCGGGCGGCTTTTTCATCTTCTTTCATCTCTATCGCCGCTCTGGCGAGGATTCCGTATGCAAGCGACGCATGGAGCATCATGCCGGTGCTCTCTCCAACTTCAATACACATTCCCGCGCACCTGACCGCATTCTGATAATCGGATATAGCTGAAAAATAGCCCATCAGCCTGGCGAGAATACAACTTTTCAAATAAGCTCCCGCATCGGCAAGGTTTTCAAATATTTCTCGGACGGTGTCTTCCTTCGGGGTATCTGTAAAAATAAGAGAGGAGACTTGTCGTTGAATTTTTGCCCAGTGCATTTGCAACTCAGTCTCGCGG
>JAQUYZ010000355.1 GCA_028691625.1 Eubacteriales bacterium | reverse complement strand
GGGAGGGATCGGTGCGATATCCCTGCTGGTTGCCGCCCTTGGAATCACCAACACCATGATCATGTCCATCTATGAGCGCACAAAAGAGATCGGTATCATGAAAGTCATCGGTGCAAATTTGGGCGACATCAAAAGGCTGTTCCTGCTGGAGGCCGGTATGATCGGTTTTCTGGGTGGCATCCTTGGTTTAATTTTCAGCTTTATTCTTTCCTTATTGATGAATACCGTTTTGAGCGGTATCATGTCAGTCATGCTTGGTACGATAGGCGGAGGCGGCTCCACGGTATCGATCATCCCGTGGTGGGTTGCTGCAGGCTCTCTTGTGTTTTCCACCACCATCGGAATCATCGCGGGATACTCTCCTGCAAGACGGGCAATGCGTCTTTCCGCACTGGATAGCTTAAGAAATGAATAAGTATTTTTTCTTAAGCTTTATCGGTCATTTCACGAATCATTCTGCAAGGATTCCCAACGGCAAAGACACCGGCGGGAATTTTTTTTGTGATCACACTTCCAGTGCGAATCTTCCTTGATATACCGGAAATTGAGCACTTTCCAATCCAGTATTATTCACTGCAAACATAGACAGAAAATCCCAGATAAAGTTTACATTATCAAAATAATATGATAGATTTAGTATTATTACAAAAACCTTGGTAATTCGACAATATGTAATAGATCTTGCGCGAGATCGTATTACACGATAGGTAAACTTGTATTTTAAAGCAAGAACGAATATCGCAGCTTTTTTGGAGAAAGGTTACGCAATGAATGAAATGCTGGCTGCCGCACAAAAGAAATCGCACATCATGGATACTGCGGTACGGCAATATGGTAAGGTTTCTCTTAAGGAATATGTAAAGCAGTTTCGGCCATATCAAGGCAAGCCGCTGCAGCCCCCTGATGATTTTCTGCTGTTTTCAAGGGAATATATCGAGACACTGCTGGGAAAGGAAATTGCATTGGAATCGGAGAAGGTTCTCCGATTCCCTCTTCTCAATACAGCGAACCATCACGGGGTGGATTATTTTCCTCCGTCGGTGCAGGGAAATCTGCTGTTTTGGAAGGCATTAAAGGAAAACGGGATCGAGACAAACTATCTTCCTGTGTGCTCCTTTGGGATCGTATCTCTCAGCAATTCCTCCTATGCGAGAGGAATCACGTCTTACTCCAGTTGTGATCACCCTTTCCGCGTGCCTATTTTCCCAAAAGCGATGGAGAATAAAATGGTACGGAATGTGCCGGCCTTCACGGAGGAACAGGTACTGCATACGATTTCCAGATTAGATACGGAATTTCAAAAGACTACAGCAACCAAAGAGATCAGACAGGTACTGGAAACACACTATTTGAATAAGAAGGTACTGGAACAGAACCGGTATGGAGACCAGGCCGTACTAATCAATACAATGCTGAGCGGGGAGATGTACCCGGAGGGTGATCTTCCGCAGATGATCTATATGGAAATGGAACCGATCATCAATCGGCTGCTGTTGAAAGATCTAAAAGACGAAAACACGTTGATTTACAGGATTCTATATGATAAGAGAGTTCTGGGACAACTTAAAAGGCAGATCAAGGAAGGGAATCCCTTTTTAACCACCACATTCTTCTGGGGAACTGACTACGCCGGCCGCAGGTATGCCCTTGATTTTTGTGACGACGGCAGGATGCGGGGCGTTACGCTGGCAGGGAAGCAGGTGGAATTGCCGGCTTCGGCAAAAGACATTGCGTCGCTTATCGAGCAGGGAGAGGTCGTCCCTTCCGGGTATACCATGGCGATTGTATTAAGCTTCGCCAGAGGATATACCTGGCTGGGCGGATATTTTCAGGGCGACTATCTGCCTGCATGGCAGAAGGGTACGGCGGCTGCTTTCGCAAAGGCAGAGGAATATCGCACGTGGGCGGAAACCATCCTGCGTTACAATTGTGCAGGGTATATCAGCGGACCCGTATTCGTTTTGAGCCGATCCGGAAATGGGTTTCTGACCCCGGCGGGCCCACTGGAAATCATCCGCAGCGGAGGAATCAATTCGGCGGTACTGGACAATTTGATGGAGGCAACGGTGGGTGATGCCCATCGGATGAGCTTATCCTGCAGCTATCCGGAGTTGGTTCCGCCTACGGAACGAAGCGAAGGCTGGTGTCATAAAGTCGGAGCACAGCTATTAAAGTCCTATGGGAAACAGGTAGTATTTAAGGCAAGGAGTATTCAGGAATGATGAAAAAAATTACTGCACTGATCATAATAATTTCCCTGTTATTCAGCGGACTGGCCGGCTGCAGCAAAGAGGACAACCTCACAGTAAGCAGCGATGAGGACAAAGCTCGGACGGAATTTCAGCTGGAGCCTGCCGACACGAAGACAACCGTGCCTTATCGCATCGCCGTTGTGGACGTGGATCCCTATGAACCTGCCAGTCAGGTTTTTTACAACTTCGTGGAACGGCTCCGGGAACTCGACTGGATCAGTTTGGAAGAAATGCCATTCCGGGAAACGGATGAGGTAAAAGAGATGGTGGCTGCTCTTGCAGCGATGGAGCTTGGCGGCCTTGTGGAATTTGACCCAGAGCTTTGCTATTACATGCTCTATGAAGATATGGATGAGATCGAATCATCTCTGAGAGAAGCAGCAAAATCGGAAGAGGGACTTGGATTGATTCTTGGCATGGGCACGGACCCCGGTCTGTTTGTTAAGGATTTGAATCTTGACGTCCCTCTTTTAGTTCCGATGGCCACAGATCCGGTAGCATCCGGCATCATCGATTCTGCTCAGGATTCGGGAAACAGCAATATTTGGGCGCTGGTGGAGCCGAATCCCACCGGCAGGCAGTTGAAATTCTATCACAACATGATCGGGATGAAAAAGCTTGGAATGGTAGTGGAAGAGGACAGCCAGGACATTGCCGCTATAGAAATATATGAAGAAGCCGCTGCCAAAATGGGGATTGAGGTCGTAAAAAAAGAAATCTCGAGAAGAACGAGACTCGAAGCTCCGGCGGCATATTATGCCGAACTGCAGCAGAACTATAAAGATCTGGTGGAAAAAGAGGAAATCGATGCATTTCTTCTGACCATTTACGTCAT
>JAQUYZ010000354.1 GCA_028691625.1 Eubacteriales bacterium | reverse complement strand
CAAATAGAAAAACAGCATGACCACATTGATCACCGTGGAGGCCAGCTGGCCGGAAAGGAATTGTGCCACGGTATCATTGCTCTGCATCCGTTCGCTGATGTCCCCTGCATATCGCTGGGAAAAAAAACCCACCGGAAGACGGAGCACATGCCACAGAAATTTCCCGGAGCTGATGATCGCGATCTTGGTCTGCATCTTCAGCAGGTATTGCCCCTGGAGAAAGGTGAGCAGCGCCTGGATGACGCCGGTAATCACGATACCCCAGACAAGGGCCCGGATCCAGTACGTTTTGCCGCCCAGCAGAATGTCATCAATAAAGATCTTCGAGAAAGTCGGGATGACCAAGCCCGGAATCACCAGAAACAGGCCGGCAAGGAAAACCATGCACAGCGTCATTTCCGAGCCTTTAAGTCTTTTGAGCAACGCTGTATAAAGCTTCGGCTCGACACCGATCGTTTTATAGTCAGGGCTCGGCTCAAAGGTGAGGACAACCCCCGTAAAAGCCATGTCCAGTTCTTCATAACTGATGATTCTTTTCCCGGAAGCCGGATCGTTCAAATAAGCCTTCCCTTTTTTGAAACCCTCCAGAACAACAAAGTGGTTGAAGTTCCAGTGCAGGATGCAGGGCATCTTGACTGCGAACAACCCTTCCGTTTCCATACGGTAGCCTTTTGCTTCGAGACCCATCCGCCTTGCCGCCTTCATGATGTTGCTGGCCTTGCTTCCGTCCCTGTTGATGCCGCATTCCACTCTGAGCTGTTCAAGAGGGACAAAGGATTTATAGGCACCAAGCACCATGGCGAGGCTTGCCGCACCGCATTCCGTGGCTTCCATCTGAAGTACGGTAGGTGTGTCGGCATAGTTCCTGACGGTTATTTTATTTTTTTCCGTCTGTTTTGTGTTTCGATTTTCCATCCTATCACCTACTATTCAAAAGGCAGTATCTTCTTTTTGAGGATTGGAATCACCATGCTGATGGGGCTTTGTTCTTCCACAACGATCGCCGCCTGACAAAGTGTTCCGTTTTGTACATTTACCGTTGCACCTTTTTTCCCGGACCAGGCATAGCCGCTCGCCGTCTGTTCATCAACGACCAGATCGACTCGCACCTCAAGAGGTGAGCCCTCTCCTGTCAATGTCTGTGCCAAAGACTCATTTCCCAGGGTATCCATTACACTTTCGGGACTGACCGGATATTCGGGCACCATGGTAACGGTACCCTTCATATAGCCATATTCCTCTCTTGTTACCGTGGTCGGATAAATCTTGACACTCATTCCTTCTGTGATCTTTTTCCCTTCTGATACCGGCACATAAATCACTGCTTCCAAGGCTTTGACATCGCTCCCTATTTTTGCAACGCTGGCAATTTGGGTGCCTGCGCCCACCACGTCACCTTTTGCCACTTTTACGGTGACCACCTTACAGTCCTCCGGAGCCACCATCGTGTACTCAGTCTGAATGGATGACTGAAGCTCCAGAAGCTCCGACTTCAATTGCGCTAGCTTTGCGGCCTTTGTTACATCGAACTGTGCTCTCACCTGGCTTGCGGTGAGCGACTGGGCACTGTAATTTGACTGGGCATTCATATATTCACTATACTTGGCATCCAGCTCCGCCTTTGAAACGGCACCCGCCTCAAAAAGTTTCTTGTACGATTCATACTCACTTCCTGCGATCTGCGGATTGACTCCCGCATAGCCGGCTGCAGTCCCCGCACTTTTTATCTGCTGCCCTAACTGTTGAATTTCCAGAAGCTCAGAAGGCAGCTCTACATTGCTCCAATCCGTATCCGCTGTCAGGGTTTCCAGTACGGCGATCACTTCCTTTTTATCGTTCATCTGCTTAACGATTTCCCCTTCTCCTATGATGGCGATGACATCGCCCTTGGACAGGGTATCTCCGTTCTTGACGTTCACATCCGATACCGTTCCGGTTACCGTAGACGAGACGGTGCTCATCCCGCCGCTGGAAAGCAGAATTCCCGAGGTATCAACGCGAACGGGAATCTTTCCGAAGATTCCCCAGATAATCCCGCAGGCCAGCACAATCCCGATGGTGATAATAATAAGCCAAACCCTTGGAGAGGTCACAGTGATCAGCCGATCCAGCTGTTCCGGCGAAGAGAGCCGATCAAGGGATGTTTTCCTGAATATATTTGCCATTTTTTCTCACTCTCCTATTTCAAATACCGATATGTTTCGTTAACGATTTCAACGATTGGGAGGTCGATTCCAATTGCATTTCCCGCTTCATCAAAGGTGAATTCATTGGTCGAGCTCACCCATGGTCCCTTGTTCTTCAAGGTATCCGCCATCACCGTCGGGTCAGCGCTTCCGCCCTTTTCGATGGCATCGGCGAGGAGATAAATCGTGTCATAGCCGATGAGGGACAGATAGCCCGGTTCTTCTCCGTAGGCAGATTGGAACGCTTTCGTGAATTTCTGCAGTTTGGCATTCTCACTGTCAAAATGAAAAGAATCGATAAAGGTAATGCCGTTGGCAGTCTCTCCCAGGCTGCCAAGAATGTCGGAAAATGCAAAACCTCCCGCACCGAGGATCGGTATGGTCGGATTGGTGCCGCGAATCATTTTCACGATATCTTCCGCATCCGGCATGGAATCTCCGACAAAGATGGCATCCACATCCATCGCAATCCATTTCTCATATTGATTTTCAAATTCCAGCGCGTTGACAAACTCGCCGTGGGAGTCGATCACCGTGATCCCGAAGTCCTTCGCTCTCTTGTTGACCACAGTGGAAAGCTGGGAACCGTAGTCATTATTTCTGTAATAAACCGCAATATTCTTATATTCCATCTCCGATGCATACTGCAGGAGCTTCTCTGCCTCTGCTTCATCCGACGCCACATTTCTGAAGATATAATCCAGAGGCGGCGCTGTAAATTCAATATTCGAGATCATGGGAGAAAGCACCAGCACTTTATTGTCATCATAGGTATTCTTGGTTGCCAAAGCGATATTGGAGGAAAAATGTCCGATAAGGGCGGAATAGTTCCCTGCCGCCGACACCTTTTGCGCAACCTTGATTCCTTCGGTCAGATCTTCCTTATCCTCATACGAATCAACCGAGATGGTTTTCCC